>NZ_JASLIX010000090.1:0-2662 GCF_030152715.1 Paenalcaligenes sp. | reverse complement strand
AGGGTGAAGACCTGAGTGCTCAGCTAGACGCGTTGTCCGAGAGCAGCGTGGTCGCACGCAATGACATCCGTTTTGTGCTAGTGACAGACTTCAAAAACCTATTGGCTGTTGATCTGAAGGCGGAAGAGCGATTAGACATTGAAATTCACGAACTAGATAAGCATTATGGCTTTTTCTTACCCTTAGCTGGTTATGAAAAAGCCGTGATGTATTCTGAGCACCCCGCAGACCTAAAGGCCTCTGAAAAAATGGGGCGGCTGTTTGATTTAATTCGTGAGCGTAATGAATTAACCAATAGCGAAGACATTCATGCATTAAATGTATTTCTGACGCGCCTTTTATTTTGCTTTTATGCAGAGGATACAGGGATTTTTGAGGAAGGGCAGTTGACGTATGCGCTGCAATCCTATACCAAAGAGGACGGTTCCGACTTAGACCAGTTTTTTACAGATCTATTTTCGGTATTGAATCTAGAGGAAGACGCACCAGAGCGTAAAAAACTACCTGCTCATTTTCAGGCGTTTAAATATGTCAATGGTGGATTGTTCGTTGACGATGAGCCCATCCCCGAGTTTAGCCGCAAAGCACGTCGTATTTTGTTGGACTGTGCGCGTTTAAACTGGTCTGAAATCAACCCCGATATTTTTGGCTCCATGTTTCAAGCCGTGATCGATGAAGAACAGCGGAGCAATCTAGGCCAGCACTACACCTCTGTGTCTAACATTATGAAAGTCATCCAGCCGTTATTTCTTGATGACCTTTATGCCGAGTTAGACAAAGCCAAAGGCAACGAGAAAAAGCTCAAAGCATTGCTCGTGCGCTTACAAAAGTTGAGTATTTTTGACCCTGCATGTGGTTCAGGTAACTTTTTGATTATTGCCTATAAAGAGTTACGTCGCCTTGAAATGCAGATCATTGATGCGCTCAATGCCGCCAGTCAGCAAACAGTGATGTATTACTCTGGCATTAAGCTGAGCCAGTTTTACGGCATCGAAATAGACGACTTTGCTTGCGAGATTGCCACCTTATCACTTTGGCTAGCAGAGCACCAAATGAATACCGAATTTAAGGCAAAGTTTGGTTATGCTGAGCCTGCATTACCTTTGCGAGATGGTGGCAACGTGGTTTGTGGAAACAGTTTACGTTTAGATTGGGAAGAGGTTTGCCCACCAGTTGACGAGCAGGGCGAAGAGCGGGAGGTTTATATTTGTGGCAATCCGCCTTTCTTGGGTAGTGGTGGCAGAAGCAAAGAACAGAATGAGGATATGGATTCTGTTTTTACTGGCTTTAAATCGTTTGGGATGCTGGATTTTGTAGCGTGTTGGTTTTGGAAGGCAGCGCAATATATTCAGGATAAACAGGCTCAATTTGCATTAGTCGCCACCAACTCCATTTGTCAGGGCGAGCAGGTGGCAATGTTATGGCCACGTATTTTAGAAAAAAACTTAGCTATTCGATTTGCATACCCTACCTTTGCTTGGAAAAACCAAGCCAAGCAAAATGCAGCAGTTCATGTAGTAGTAATAGGTGTAGCAAATTCCACGGACATAAAAGAAAAAACTTTATTCCGTGTGGGTAAAGACGAGGTGACATTTAAGGTAGAGGCGAAAAACATTAGTCCGTATCTATTAGAGGGCGGGGATACGCTAGTATCGAGTCGAGGTAAGCCTATTTGCCAAGTGTCTGAGATGGTGTACGGCAATAAGCCCGTGGATGGTGGTCACTTATTGTTAACCACAGCTGAAAAGGATCAGTTGTTAGTGAGTGAGCCTCAAGCTGCTAAATGGATTAAGCGCTTGCTAGGAGCTCAAGAGTTTATTAATGGTAAAGAGCGGTGGTGTTTATGGTTAGTTGAGGCTACACAAGAAGAAATTGAGGCCATGCCATTGGTACAACAGCGGGTAGAGGCTGTTAGAGCAACAAGATTAGCTAGTCGTGACGCTGGAGCACGTAAGCTGGCAGAGCGGCCTCATCAGTTCCGAGATCTAAAAAATCCTTCATCTTACATCCTAGTGCCATGTCATTCTTCCGAGAGACGTGATTATGTCCCATTAGGATTTCTAAGTTCTGATGTGATAGCAAGTAACGCTAACTTAATAATCCCCAACGCCACCCTCTACGAGTTCGGTATCCTCACCTCTGAAATGCATATGGACTGGATGCGTACCGTAGCTGGACGATTAGAAAGTCGTTACCGCTACTCAGCCACCTTGGTCTATAACACGTTCCCTTGGCCAGACGTGACCGAGCCCAAGCGTAAGCACATTGAGTCTTTAGCTGAAGAGGTTTTACTTATCCGTGAGGATTACCCAGATAAGACCTTAGCGCAGCTTTATGATCCCGACACCATGCCCGAGCCTTTATTACAGGCGCACAAAAACTTAGACCGTGCCGTAGAAGCCTTGTATAGAGAGAAGCCATTCCGCGATGCTTCCGAACGCTTGGAGCATTTATTTGCTCGCTATGAAAAGTTAATTGCGGCAGAAAAGGCCAGTAAGTCCACAAAAAAGAAAAAAGGGGGGTAAGTCGTAATGGCTAATTTATTGACCGTCAATTACAAACAAACTGGCAAAAGCGCCAACCTTAATGAAATGGGCATGCGTGAAATGCAGGCTCGTGCTTTTGAATACAGAAATGCACAATATCTGTTGCTCAAAGCCCC
>NZ_JASLIX010000086.1:0-7139 GCF_030152715.1 Paenalcaligenes sp. | reverse complement strand
TGTGCAGACTGACTTCTAATTCTTCGGAGATCATGTATCCTCCTTCACGGTAAACATAATTTCATATCTCTATCATAGAGCCTATTTAGAATCTTTAAAGGGTTTTTCATAAAAAAACCCACATCTATTAGGGCTATTTAGGCCGGTACCGGCTCCATAATACATTTCAAAGGGTGTTGTGCTTGCTGAGCGAGTTGATGAACCTGATGAATACGCGTGGCCGCGATATCCTTGGGGTATATGCCACAGACCGCCCGACCTTGGTAATGAATGGTCAACATAATGCGCTCGGCTTCGTCGGCACTTTTTCTAAACACATGCATCAACACATCTACGACAAAATCCATCGTCGTAAAATCATCATTTAGCATGATGACCTGATACAAAGGGGGCGGAGCCATATCTACGGTTAATTCCGCCTTTAGTTTTTCTTTATCTATTGTCGTATTTGTGCTCATAATCAAACTAGGTAATTTCCATAGTTGACGGGATCAAAGGTTATTAAGCATTATTAAACTAATCCTAATAGCAGATTTTAACATTTATGTCTTGCTTCTGGATTAAGCTAGGAAGCTGACACCTTCCTACTACTGTTTTTCATTTATATTGTCGAGAGGCTGTTAGCATGTCAGATATCATCACCGCCAACGGGGGTAGCGAAAAAATCTCCGGTACTGTTAAATGGTTTAATGATGCCAAAGGCTTTGGTTTTATTACCCCAGATAATGGTGGCGAAGACCTTTTTGCTCATTTTTCTTCTATTCAAATGAACGGCTTTAAAACACTCAAAGAGGGTCAAAAAGTCACTTTTGAAATTGCTCAGGGGCCAAAAGGTCAGCAGGCGTTAAATATTACTTCAGCTTAGCACCTCTCGCCCTATTTATTTTCAGTATATAAAAAAATGACATCTATGTTTACAGGGCTAAAGCGCCCTGTTTTTTATTTTTTTGTTTTATTGTTTTTGGTTATATATAAATGGAGTTGGGCGCAAAACCATCCTAACATTACTACACTAACAATCAATAACAAAAGCCTAAACGCGGAAATCGCGCAAACAGAAGCCCAACGGGCACAAGGCTTAATGCATCGCTTAGAGCTCCCCCCCGATCATGGCATGCTCTTTGTGTTCGAACAACCAAGCCGTATTTGCTTTTGGATGAAAAACACACCCTTACCTTTGAGTATTGCTTTTATTGATACCAAGGGCAAAATCACGAATATCGAGCACATGCAGCCCTTTGACTTGGCATCCCATTGCCCCACACAGCCAATTCGTTATGCTTTAGAAATGGAACAAGGCTGGTTTCAAAAGCATGGTATCCAACCGGGGGATCAGGTCCAACAGTTACCTAAGTAAAAAAGGCTTGGTTTGACCAAGCCTTTTTATTACCGCTTAAACGCGTTCCAGTAAAATCGCGATCCCTTGTCCCACCCCTATACACATTGTACAAATAGCATAACGCCCCTGTGAGCGCTGTAGCTGATTAACGGCCGCCATCACAATACGCGCCCCACTGGCGCCCAAAGGATGACCTAGGGAGATAGCACCACCATTAATATTGACGCGTGGGTCATCATCTGCCAAACCTAAACCTCGCAGCACGGCTAAACCTTGCGCTGCAAATGCCTCATTGAGTTCAATCACATCAATTTGATCCAAGGTTAAACCCGTTAACGCTAATAACTTACGTGTGGCAGGCTCAGGACCAATACCCATAATGCGCGGCTCTACACCGGCATTTACCATGGCGACAACGCGTGCCTTAGGGGTAAAGCCATGTTGCTTAGCAGCAGCCTCTGACGCCACAATTAAAGCGGCAGCGCCATCATTAACCCCAGAAGCATTCCCAGCTGTAATCGTACCATCCGCGCGCACAATAGGACGAAGCTTTGCCAACGCTTCGAGAGTGGTTTCCCGAGGATGCTCATCTTTATCCACCACCAATGCTTCGCCACGACGCTGCGGCACCGTCACAGGAGTGATCTCTTCGGCTAGGATACCCGCGGCTTGGGCCGCAGCAGTACGCTGTTGGCTACGTAGTGCAAAAGCATCTTGATCTTCGCGCGATATGCCAAACTGATCGGCCACATTTTCTGCTGTCTCAGGCATTGAGTCGATCCCATACTGTTTTTGCATTAAAGGATTAACAAAACGCCAGCCAATGGTTGTGTCATACACCGCATTATCCCGCGTAAAAGCCGCACTGGCTTTAGGCATTACAAATGGTGCGCGGCTCATGCTTTCTACACCACCTGCTAACATAAACTGGGCATCACCGGCACGAATAGCACGCGCTGCCGAGCCAATTGCGTCCATCCCTGAACCACATAAACGGTTAATTGTCATGCCAGGCACATCAATCGGTAAGCCCGCTAACAAGGCAGACATGCGAGCGACGTTGCGGTTGTCTTCTCCGGCTTGATTCGCACAGCCATAAAGCACATCATCCACTTGACTCCAATCAGCTTGTGGGTAGCGCTGCATTAAGGCTTGTAACGGTACGGCTCCTAAGTCATCGGCACGTACTTGGGCCAGGCTCCCTCCATATCGTCCGAAGGGGGTACGTAATCCGTCACAAATAAAAGCTTCGCTCATACTGTCTCCTAAAAGAATATGACTCAAATTATCTGTATTTTAAACTTATACAGTATCAAATCAAAAATCATAACCTAATTGTCCAAATAACGGTCACTCATTCGCTAGGCAATTTCCCTGAGACGCATACAAAAAACCCCGCTCAAGGCGGGGTTCTTTATGCTAGCTCTGGTTTAAGCACCAAAGTTTTTCGCTGCAAAGTCCCAGTTCACCACTTTCCAGAAGTTTTCTAGATATTGTGGGCGGGAGTTGCGGGTATCAATGTAATACGCATGTTCCCATACGTCACAGGTCAACAACGCCACATCGTCTGTGGTTAAGGGTGTTGCGGCATTGCTAGTGTTAACAATATCCACCGTACCATCGGTTTTCTTCACCAACCAGGTCCAACCTGAACCAAAGTTGCCAGCGGCCGATTTGTTGAACTCGGCTTTAAAGTTATCAAAGCTGCCCCATTTAGCATTGATGGCATCAGCCAAAGCACCGGTAGGCTCGCCACCACCATTAGGAGACATGCTGTTCCAATAGAACGTGTGATTCCATACCTGAGCCGCATTATTGAAAACACCACCAGAAGACTTTTTCACAATGTCTTCTAAGCTGTCGTTGGCCATGTCTGTGCCTTCGATCAGGTTATTTAGGTTGGTCACGTAAGTTTGGTGGTGTTTGCCGTAGTGATATTCCAAAGTTTCTTTGGAGATATGGGGAGCAAGTGCATCCAAAGCGTAAGGTAATTCTGGAAGGGTAAAAGCCATGTTTAGTTCCTTCTAAGTTGTGCTAATAATTAGCGTTGTTATTCAAAGCAAATCGTGCTTTTGTTTTAGCTTAACAAGCAGGTGGCCTTGTGCCAACTGAATATGTAAGGGTTCGTTAGCCTGTACGTCTACCGAACGTTTAATAATGTCTCCGTGCTGATTACGCACAATCGCATAGCCACGGTCCACAATGGCTTCAGGGTTAAGAGCATGTAAGGTATGGCATACCGCTCGCAAGCGCTGTTGGTGCTGCTGTAGCTGCTGCTGCACCAAGGGCTGTAAACGCTTTTGCGCCAAAACAACCTGCTGCCGAGCCCCTTGCGTCTGTGGCACACAACGTAACAACCTATGCTGCAAGTAACGTAATTGCTGCTGTTGTGGTTGGATCGTGGCGCTTCTTTGCATGCGCGCTACAAGCTGCTGCAGCTGCTGACGCCTATGCAAAATACGCTGCTCAGGGGATACTAACCGCCCAGTGGCTCGATCCAAGCGCAAGCTAGCACGCTCTAGTATTCTAGCCTGACATTGCTGTAAGCGCCTAAATAACCCTAACAGATCCGCGTTACTTTGTGCTTGACTGGCACAGCACAGCTCAGCGGCTGCCGTTGGGGTCGGCGCACGCACATCGGCAACAAAGTCCGCAATCGTTACATCAGTTTCATGCCCTACCCCACTAATAATGGGGATAGGACTCGCTTTTATCAAGCGTGCTAAGCGCTCGCTATTAAAGCTCCATAAGTCCTCGAGGCTACCGCCACCACGAACCAATAAAATGGTGTCTACGGCTTGATCGGCAATAGCTTTACCTAATGCTGTACACAATTGCTCCTGAGCTTCCTCGCCCTGAACGGCGGCAGGGTAGACATATACCTCGACATGCGGAGCCCGACGGCGCATCGTGGTTAACACATCACGCAAGGCGGCTGCGGCTAAAGAGGTCACCACCCCGATACGTTGTGGTACACGGATCGGCGTTTTTTTAGAAGCAGAGTCAAATAAGCCCTCATCTGCTAATTTTTGTTTTAAGCGCTCAAACTCGGCATGTAAGTCCCCTAAACCAGCTCGCTGTAAGCTTTCGACCTGGAGCTGATAATCCCCCCGAGGCTCATAAAGCGTCACCGCAGCATAAAAGCGATATTTTTCACCCTGTTTGGGCATAAAGCCCACTCGCAATGCTCGCCCCCTAAACATTACCGCTTTAACAGCCGCTCTTTCATCTTTGATGGTGAAATACCAATGGCCGGATGCGGCTTGGGTAAAATTGGAAATCTCCCCTTCTACCCATATGCGTCCCACCTGCTGCTCGAGCAAAGCAGCAATATGACGGTTAAGCTGACTCACTGTCAGACTACGCGTTGTAGAATTCGCAGTAGAATACAAGTTCACTCCCTTGGTATAAATCGTAATGGCTGTATTCAACACAAAAAGGATTTACACGTGCTAAGTATTATTCAAGCCGCAGGTTGGCCGATTTGGTTTTTATTACTGTGTTCCATTATAGGCCTAGCATTAATTATAGAGCGAGGGATTAGTTTGCGCAGTGCCGCGGTATTTTCAACTGCAGCACGCGATCATGCCTACGAGCTTGCGCGGCAAGCCCACCCCAGCGCAGAGCAAATTCAACGCTTACAAAAAACCAATGCGTTAGGGCATATCTACGCCAGCCTATTACAAAACAAAGACCAACCTGAAACGGTACGCCAACACGCTGCCGAAGATGCCGGCAGCGAGGTCTATTTCCAGCTAAACCGATACCTCCCAGCCTTAGGGACTATCGCGGTTATCGCCCCCTTATTGGGCTTATTTGGCACCGTAGTAGGTATGATTGAGATTTTCGCTTCGTATCAACCTCAGGGCAGTGACCCGACGTTATTAGCCAATGGGATTTCTATGGCACTCTATAACACAGGCTTTGGCATTATCATCGCTGTGCCGGCTTTGATTGCTCACCGCTATTATCGTTCACGTAGTGATTATTTACTCCACCGCCTAGAAATAGAGGCTAGCCGTTTCAACCGCTTTCTTAGCCAACTATCATGAATTTTCGGCGCCGACATACATTTTCCACTGATGAGGTCCGAGTGGATTTTATCCCCCTTATCGATATTTTATTGGTGGTGCTTATCTTTATTACAGCGACCACCACCTTTAACCAACTCCACGAAATCCCTGTGCAACTACCAAGCGCAGAAGGACCGAGTCTTAGTCCTGAAAGCCATGTGCTTGCCATTAGCCAAGATGGACAGTTTGCTTTAAATGGTCGCTTTTTAAGTCAAGGGCATGATGCTCTTAGCGAGGCGTTAACGGCACTACCCAATAAAACCTCTGTATTGATTTATGCTGATGCCAACGCCCGTCATGCCGTGGTTATAGAGGCTCTCGAAGCCGCTCGTCATGCGCAATTTGAAAAAATCAGCTTTGTCACACAACAATGAAACTGCAAGCCCAAATTGAATCATGGCTACATCAACAGTGGAGCAAAAAAGGCGTGTTTAGCCTAGTTATGCGTCCCCTAAGCAAGCTAGCCCGATACTATATTAAGTATCAATCCCAGCAACCTCGCGCTCAGCTCCCCTTTACCACTCCACCGATTATTGTCGTAGGTAATATTATTGTTGGTGGGGCAGGCAAAACGCCAGTCGTTCTCGCACTCTGCGAATATCTTAAAAATCAAGGTTGGCAACCTGGAATTATTAGTCGTGGCTATGGCGTGACTATTATCGGACCAGCTCGAGTGGGTCAAGGCGTCTTATCTGCTGCAGATTTTGGCGATGAACCCAGCCTTATCGCTCAACAGACAGGAGCGCCCATTGCCGTCCATCCCCAACGCGTTCAAGCACTCACCGCTCTTTGTCAGCAACATCCAGAGGTCAATGTGGTCATTGCAGACGATGGGCTTCAACACCAGGCCTTACCACGAGATATTGAAATTATTGTGCAAGACCAACGTGGTATAGGAAACGGCTTAGTCTTACCAGCTGGACCATTACGAGAACCCCCTTCGCGCTTACAGCATGCTGATTGGCTTATTACACAATTACCTGCTTTGAGCCCCATGCCTACCACACCAGCTCCTGCCACAGCAAATCGCTCTGTCACAATGTGCTTACAAGCTACTCAGATGCAACAGCTATACACAGGCAAACGGCTCACTTTTAGCGACTGGTTAGCACAATATCGCCAATGCTCAATGACCGCTTTAGCCGCTATTGGACAGCCACAACGCTTTTTTTCTATGCTAGAGCAAGCTGGCTTACAGCTTGAGCAGTGTATCGCTCATGCCGACCATCGCCCAATTGCTGCCTCCACCTTTAGTCAACAAACCGCCTCTATACTGTTAATTACTGCTAAAGATGCCGTAAAATGCACCGATATATCAGACCCAAGAATCTGGGTGGTGCATGTTGCCCCCCAGTTCACCCCTAGCACATGGCTCGTTGATCTAGAACAAAAGCTGCATGAGCTGACCCTGCTAGGCTAAAACATAGAGAGAATCAATGATGGAACCCCATTTACTTGCTATTCTAGTTTGCCCACTTTGCAAGGGTAAGCTCGAACACAATGCTGCCCAGCAACAACTAGTTTGCCCTGCTGACAAACTTGCTTACCCCATTCGCGATGGTATCCCAATCATGCTCAGCAGCGAAGCCATCACGCTATCCGATCAAACCTAAATTACGCTTATGTCTTTTACTGCCATTATTCCTGCGCGTTTAGCCTCGACCCGACTGCCTAATAAGCCTTTAGCAGATATCGGCGGCAAACCCATGGTAGTACGCACCGCAGAG
>NZ_JASLIX010000083.1:0-3300 GCF_030152715.1 Paenalcaligenes sp. | reverse complement strand
ACACAACGCGTTACCGTCACCTCTCCTACATTAAAAGCTTGCCCTCTGCCGCCCATTGCGCCTCTGGCCATCACCATCCCTGTTTCTGGCTTACGAATATAGCTATACTCATAGGATGCTAACTCGGCCTCAAATTGCAGCAAGTCCTGCCCTGCTCGGGCCAACACTTGCATCCATCTCTGACGCCTAACCACGGTTTCCTGTTCAGTCATCACTGCATTCCCCTTACACCACAACGTGATATTGAAATCGATCTGCTCGGCTTACTGACCAAGCTAACTCAAAAGCCCTACCATCCTGATTCTTGGACAACGTTTGCACTGTTAATACGGGTCTATTTTCTGGCATCAATAAACGTGAGCTTTCTTGCATGGTGGGCATTCGGGCCCCAATCAAACTAAAGGCTCGTGTCAAAACCTGACCCTGACCACGTAAATAGCGCCGCATCGAACCCTGCTTATAGCCTGCCAACAATTCGGCATGCTCTAAAGCAAATACATGTCGAATCACACTAATTGGGCTCTCCTGAATCAAACGCAGTGTTCTATACTCCACCACCTCAGTCCCAGTCTCTAACCCTAAGTGCTGGGCCTCTACCTGCTCAGCGTCCCGCCGCACCACCCCTAACAGTTTGGCTTTGGTACTGTGTCCAGTCGCACCAAACCAATCACTGTAAGCACTATGCTCTACCATGGGGTAACGTAACGGTGCCTCTAAAACCTGTGTTCCCTTGCCCTGCACACGAACCACGTACCCTTCTTGAGCTAACACATCCAATGCACGTCGAGCTGTGTGTCTATTTACTCCAAACCGTTTAGCTAAGGGCAACTCACCGGGCAACATATCTCCCGCTGCATAATGTATTAACTCAGCTTTCAACGCGGCTGCGATCTGTAAATAGACGGGCTCGGCTTGTCTAGACATGTTCATATAATAAAAATGGCAGTTCCCTGCCCCTCTACACATTCAAATAAACACGCGACGTAAACGCTGGGACACAATATCAATGAGACTCACCACCACAATAATGATCAAAAGAATGGCTGCACCTTGCTGAAACTGAAAGCCGCGAATGGACTCCCACAACAACACACCAATCCCACCTGCACCTACCATTCCCACCACTGTGGCCGAACGTACATTAGACTCAAAGCGGTACAACACATAGGAAATCCACAACGGCATCACTTGTGGAATCACACCAAACACAATTTCTTGTAAAGAGCTAGCGCCGGTAGTACGAATCCCCTCCACTGGGCCATGATCAATGGACTCCACCGCTTCAGCAAATAACTTGGCTAACACCCCAGTCGTGCCTACAAATAAGGCCAACACTCCAGCAAAAGGTCCTAATCCCACCGCGACTACAAACAACATGGCAAAAACCATTTCATTAATAGAACGCAAGGCATCCATAACGCGACGTACGGGCTGATAGACCCACCACGGCACAATATTGGCTGAAGACATTAAGCCTAACGGCACACCAAAAATCACCGCTAACACCGTGCCCCAAACTGCAATTTGCACAGTAATCAGCATTTCTTTTACATATAAACGCCAGTCAGTAAAGTTGGGCGGGAAAAAATCGGCGGCAAAGGTGGCCATATTGGCTGAATCCTTCCACAACTGTAGGGGATTCATCTCAGCGCCTTCCCAAGACCACGCAAGAAAATAAATAAAAAGCCCCCACCCCAACAGTCTTAACCAATTGTTCTTATGAGGCTTTGTTAGCTCAACCGCTGAAATCAATGTAGTCATAATTACCCTAGTTAGACCTGAACGCTATTCATCACTCAGGTCTTAGCGCTTGTCTCAATTAAGTCTTAATTTGCTAGACTTGCCATTTTTTTCGCTAAGTCTTCTAGCTGTGCATCGAGTTGCTCAAGCTGTGCTTCTTTATCAGCTGCTGATAATTTAGAATCCGCCTCTAATTCACTGCGTGCCTTAAATAGCTCTAGCTGACGAATGGGCAACAATTGATCATTACTGGATTTTTTGAACTTGCTCCACTGCAAGGATTTCAACACCTCTGCCTCTTCAGGTTGGTCCCCATACGTTTGGAAGAACTCATCAAAGCTCACCTTAACCTCTTGAGGTAAGTTTTTACGCCAAACGATAGGGTCTGAGGGAATCAAAGGCGAACGCCAAATTTCTTTAATTTCTTGCGCTTTTTCAGGATTCATCAGATACAAGCGCTCTATCGCCTCGGTATTGCTAGTCGCCACATCCACCTGCTTATTCGCAACCGATAACGCATTCACTTCGTGGCTAGCATTCACCGTGCGTTTAAAAATTTTGCTAGGATCAACCCCGTTTTTAGCAAAAACATAGTAGCCAGGAACCAAAAAACCCGAGGTGGAGTTAGGGTCGCCATTCCCAAAGTTCAATTCACTCGCTTGTGCTAATACGTCCTCGACGCTATTCAGAGGGCTATCTTTATGAGCGATTAATAAACTCCAATAACCACCATTTCCATTGTGATCAATAGTCTGGTAGATCACTTCACCGCCAGCTCGGTCTACAGCCTCCATCGCTGATTTATTACCAAACCACGCAATATCGACCTTATCAAAACGCATCGCCTGAATAATGCCTGCATAATCTGAAGCAAAAAAGGCATTGACCTTATAACCTGTACGCTCAGACATATCCTCTAGGAAAGGCTCCCAAACTTGACGTAGGTTTTGCGAAGACTCAGTAGAAATAATGCCAAAATTCACTTCTTTTTGTTCTTGAGCTGACACAGCTCCTGAAACCAATACGCCAAAAAATACGGACGTTCCTAGCCACTTGGAAAGAGTTGTTACCATTGAAGTTCTCACATTAAATAAATACATTAAGCCGCTGCAAAATCGAATTGCTCTGAACCTGATTGTCTTTTTATGCTCTCCAAGTCGCTAAAGAACAAACTGGTATCCGCCTCAGAACCATAAAGCTGGTTCAACATTTGGGTGGATAACATCTCGATCGGCCCATCAAAATATTTTTGACCTGCTTTTAACGCAATAGCATGGCGACAGTACTTCACGGCGTAATCCACTTGATGCAGCGTCACAATCACCGTTTTGCCATCTTTTTGGTTAATGTCAGCTAAAACCTCCATCACATTACGTGCTGACTCTGGATCTAAAGAGGCAATGGGCTCATCCGCCAAAATCACTTCAGCGTGTTGGCATAAAGTCCGTGCAATTGCTACACGTTGCTGCTGACCTCCCGATAAGGTCGAAGCACGGCGATAGGCATGCTCAAGCAAACCTACGCGATCTAACGCTTGTAAGGCCTGCTCTTTTTCTTGGG
>NZ_JASLIX010000065.1:0-2634 GCF_030152715.1 Paenalcaligenes sp. | reverse complement strand
CCGTAACCCACTAAATTAAAACCTAAAGCATCTAAATACGGGGTCAGACCAGCACGCTCATAGTAATCGGTCACCACGCGCGAGCCAGGTGCCAGGCTGGTTTTGACCCAAGGCTTACGCGTTAAGCCTTTTTCATGCGCTTTTTTCGCAACCAGCGCGGCGGCGATCATAACGCTGGGGTTAGAGGTATTGGTACATGAGGTAATCGCTGCAATGACCACGGCCCCGTCTTTTAAGGTGTAGGTCTGGCCGTCATCACTCTGCACAGAGACTTCGGTATTTTTCTTCTTAGGCTGGTCATGTGCTGGCACATCTGAAGCCGGGAAAGATTCTTTAAGCGCCTCATCGTAATCTGCGGCACTTTGCTGTTTTTCTAATTGAGCTAGCTCCTTTCTAAAAGCAGGTTGTGCCGAACTAAGCGGCACACGATCCTGCGGACGCTTTGGTCCAGCAATGGATGGCACAATGGAAGCCAGATCTAGTTCTAAATGCTCAGAGTAAACAGGCTCATGGTCGGGATCATGCCATAACCCTTGTGCTTTGGCATAAGCTTCGACCAAAGCAATTTGCGCCTCGCTACGCCCTGTTAAGCGTAAATAATGTATGGTTTCCTCATCAATGGGAAACATAGACACGGTGGAGCCGTATTCTGGGCTCATATTACCAATAGTGGCTCGGTTCGCTAAAGGCACCGCGCTGACCCCAGGACCATAAAATTCCACAAACTTGCCCACTACGCCGTGCTTGCGCAACATCTCGGTAATCGTTAAAACCAAGTCCGTCGCAGTCACCCCTTCGGGTAAAGAGCCCGTAAGTTTAAAACCCACCACACGTGGCACCAACATAGAAATGGGTTGTCCCAGCATAGCGGCTTCGGCCTCAATACCCCCAACACCCCAAGCAACTACACCTAATCCGTTCACCATCGGTGTATGCGAATCTGTCCCCACACAGGTATCAGGATACGCATAGGCGGTGCCGTTCTCTTCTTTGGTAAAAACAACACGCGACAAATGCTCTAGATTCACCTGATGCACAATCCCTGTTCCCGGAGGCACCACTTTAAAATTATCAAAAGCCTCTTGTCCCCAACGTAAAAACTGATAGCGCTCCACATTACGCTGGTATTCAATTTCGACGTTACGCTGAAACGATTGGTTATGCGCAAAATCATCCACAATCACAGAGTGGTCAATCACCAGCTCTACTGGCACCAATGGATTAATCCGTTTTGGGTCTCCGCCTAACTGCGCCATCGCTTCGCGCATGGCGGCCAAATCCACTACAGCTGGTACCCCAGTGAAATCCTGCAACACGACCCGAGCAGGGCTAAAAGCAATCTCATAGTCAGGCTGCGCACTGGGATCCCAATTCGCCAAAAAGCGAATATGATCCGCGGTTACATTAACCCCGTCTTCGGTACGCAATAAATTTTCGAGGAGGATTTTCAGACCGTAGGGCAAACGGTGTACGTCTAAGCCTTGATCTTGTAGGGCAGATAGCTGAAAAATTTGATAGGACTGCGAGCCTACTGTTAGCTCGCCACGTGCTTTAAAGCTGTTGGGATGTGACATACAAACCTCCTTGCTCGTTGGTGAACGCTGTTTGTTTCAGCCGACCCAAACTACAAGCCGCTGCCTACTACAGCGTGTGACGTCATACATCTATCATACACTGGAAAAAAAGCGGCCATAAAGGCCGCGCAAAATAAGGTGCAATTACAGTGCTCGTAATTCGGTCTGCACCTGGTCAAATACCTCTGTTACTGTAGCATCCGGCTCTCTCCCCATCTGGCTCACAAGATAAATGGCTAGCGTACCAAATAAAAACCCCGGAATAATTTCATAAATACCAAACCAACTAAAGTGGTTCCAAACCAAAACCACCACCGCCCCAACAATCATGCCCGCCAAAGCCCCATTTCGGGTCATACGACGCCACATCAACGACATCAATACCACCGGACCAAATGCCGCGCCAAACCCCGCCCAGGCATAGCTCACCATCGCCAATACCCGGCTCTCTGGATTCCATGCCAGAGCAATCGCAACAAGTGCCACCAACAACACCATTGATCGCCCAAACCATACCAGCTCCTTATCACTCGCACGACGGCGCACAAAGGTTTTATAAATATCTTGAGTCAATGAGCTAGAACAAACCAAAAGCTGAGCCGATAAGGTACTCATCACCGCGGCCAAAATCGCCGCCAATAAAATGCCAGCAACCCATGGGTTAAACAGCAGCATAGAAAATTCAATAAAAACACGCTCGGGGTTAGCGATGACCCCTGCCGCTTGCTCAGGGTGTGCCGCAAAATACGCGATCCCAAAAAATCCAACAGCCACCGCTCCACCTAAGCATAAAATCATCCACGTCATACCAATTCGACGTGCATGGGGAATGGTTTGCACCGAATCCGCTGCCATAAAGCGCACCAAAATATGAGGCTGCCCAAAATACCCCAAGCCCCACGCTAAGGCAGAAATCACGCCAACTTTAGATACGCCCGATAACACATCCACACTAGTTGGCTGTACGGACTGCGCTACTGTCACGGCCTCGTTAAGCCCGCCCACCTGATGCAACACAATCAAAGGAATCAGTACTAATGCAGTAAACATGAGCGAAGCT
>NZ_JASLIX010000051.1:0-28649 GCF_030152715.1 Paenalcaligenes sp. | reverse complement strand
CAAGCAAACCTCATCGCCACGCTGTACCCACGCATTCGCTAGACTTGCTGCCACCCGCTCAGCCCCCCCAGCGTTCATTGAGCTCACAAAAAACAAAATCCTCATGCTCTTGTCCTATGACTTTTTTTAGTCTGGGTGTCTAGTGTCACACGGGGTAATAGTCGCTCCCACTGTGCCATCACAATGGGTACCGAAAACCGATCCCTAACATCTACAGCACGGCGTGCCAAAGCCTCTCGTTTGAAGGGGCGTGCCATTAAGTCAGATAAATACGCCGCTAAGGCATCGGCATCAGCCGGCGGGTTGACCAACACCCCATCAATATTGTCACGAATAATTTCTCGTGGCCCTGTATCACAATCCATCGCTACCACAGCTAAACCAGAGGCCATCGCTTCTAGCAATGTATTTGACAAGCCTTCACTGCGCGAACTCAACACGTACATATCGGACTGCTCATACCAGTCTTTAATATTGCCAACCCGCCCTACAAGTTGAATTCGATGTTGTAAAGCCGCCGTATCAATCTGCTTTTGTAAAGCAGCGCGCTCTTCGCCCTCACCAAGAATGACCAAGTCCCAGTCAGGGAAATAGTTAGCCACCATCGCAAAAGCCTGTATCAGCAAATCAAAACCTTTGACTGGGTGTAAGCGCCCCACAGCTAATAGCCGTAAGCGCTCCCCCTTCTCTGGCACCGGCACTATGGGCTCTTGCTCTTGTAAGGGCCAACGTACCGCATTGGGAATCACAACCACTCGTGAACCGGGCACATGATCACGTAACCACTGCGCCGTCCCCTGTGTTAATGCCACCACAGCATGAGCGCGCGGATATGCCCAGCGCCGCATTTTTTGCCACGACTCTGAAATTTTTTGGATAGGTGGATGCGTATGCTCCGAAACAATTACACGACAGCCTAATCCTTTAGCTGCCATTACAGCCAACACCGAGGCGGTGGTCATCATCCCTAATACACAATCCGGCTTGAGCTTTTTAATCAGTTTACGTAAGCGGCGCACACGTCGCCAATTGGCAATTGCTCCCTGTAGCCCCCCTCCGGAGTCATGAGCGGTGCCCATAACATGGCGCTCCACGCCTTCGGGTACAGTATAAGCGTCCGTATTGCTAGGCATCTGCGTCACTAAACTTACTCGATAACCTAAACGCTGCCAGTAGGCACTTAAGTCCACCGCCACGCGTTCGGCTCCGCCGCCACGCAATGAATGGATCACAATCATAATATGCATAAGACTACTTTGATTCGGTCGGTTTTACCTGAATAGTTGCAGGTTTAAGGGCCACTAAAAAATAACTCGCAAAAGACATCGCATACATACAACTGGTGGCTAACATGATGCCATGCACCCCCATTTGCGGGGCTAGCCACATATTCATCAGGGCCTTCACTGCAAAATTTATGATAGCAATCGTGGCCATCATTCCGTAGCGATGTTGACTCGCTAATAACTGTACAAGAATCAATACACCGAAATAAAAGGGTAATTGCAACAGCCCCCAACGTAGTACTGAACTAACTCGTACCGTGTCAGCAGCCGTAAAAGCCCCGCGCTCATAGAGCAAGCCTACTCCCCATGGCGCAAGCCATGCCGCAAGCGCAGCAATAACTAAGCCAATGACAACCATCATCAGAGACCATTTCAACGC
This sequence comes from Paenalcaligenes sp., assembly GCF_030152715.1. Lineage (NCBI taxonomy): Bacteria > Pseudomonadati > Pseudomonadota > Betaproteobacteria > Burkholderiales > Alcaligenaceae > Paenalcaligenes > Paenalcaligenes sp. Next base: position 26,984 of record NZ_JASLIX010000051.1, on the reverse strand, counting down.
AATCTGTCGTGCTCGTATCGCATCACCTCGACGCGTGACATCAGCCAACACAGGAAGGGCCGCACGCCCTACAGAAGCAGCCCCTATTCCAATCATTAATGAAATAAAGCGGCTAGCATAACCTAAGGTTGCATTCGCATTATCCCCTAGGGAGGCAGCAGTGTATTGATCTATAGGCCCAACAAAGCTCATGGCTATTTGCCCAATTAACATAATGCCAGCCGCATGGGCTAGTGCTGGCCACTGCTCAGCACGAATCCTAAAACGCGGCCTACCCCAAAAGCCATCTACGCGTTTTGCTAGGTAATGCAAACTAGCCGACTGCACCATATACCCGAGAAGAGTTCCCCAAAGTAACGGCCACACCCCCTGGCCTGGGCCAGCCGCTAACACAAACACTAAAATACTAAACGCCGGAACACTATCTAACAGCGTATTAATATGACGCTCATGTGCACGTAGTCGTGCCGCATGTAAGCCGGTAAGCAAGGTTAAGACCGCAGCCGGTGCAAACGCCCATACCAGCTCCTGACTCATTTGCTGCGCTGATGCGCTAAGTCCTTTGCCAGCAAAAGCAAGCACCCAAGGCCACAGTAACCAAATTGCCGCGGCCCCGCCCAGCCCTATGACCATCATGACGCCAAGTAGCTCATTGATAAAGCGCTGGCGCACGGACGACGAATCATCCTTAGCATGCACAAGTACGGGGATCAACACCACTGAGAAAACACCTACCATGGTGACTGGAATCCAATTCGCCATCACCATCGTAAACTGATAAGCATCCACCACGTCGCTAATACCATAGCGATACGCCACTGCCATCTCTTTGAATGCTCCAGCTGCTTTTCCTAGTAATAAGAAAAAGGCGACTCGAAAAGCCGCCTTGGCAATACGCTGGTGGTCACTATGTAATGCTTTAAGCCAATTGAATCGCATAGTGTATTAAGAGAGAAACTGCACGTACCACGGCATCGCTTGCGCCAAACCTTGGGCAATAGTGTATTGGGGAACATAGCCTAAAAGGCGTTGTGCTTTGGATATATCTGCTTGTGAGTGGCGCACATCACCCGCTCTAAAATCACCATGGACCACGTCTTGGGTATAATGGACGCCATTTTCTGCGAGCTCTGATTTCAACAACGCAAAGAGCTGGTTTAAATCCGTCCGAGCATTGACTGCTACGTTATAGACTTGATTCCGAGCCTCGCCTTGGGCCAAAGCCGCCAAGATATTCATCTGAATCACATTTTCTATATAGCAGAAATCTCGGCTGGTTTTACCATCGCCATTAATACGCACCTCTTGATTGCGTATCATCGCCCCGATCCACTTTGGAATCACTGCCGCATAAGCGCCATCAGGGGTTTGTCTTTTACCAAAAACATTAAAATAACGCAGACCAATGGTTTCAAACCCATAGGTACGCGCAAAAACGCTGGCATAAAGCTCATTAACGTATTTGGTCACTGCATAGGGGGATAAGGGGTTACCAATGGTATGTTCAACCTTTGGCAAAGCAGGATGATCCCCATAGGTTGAGCTCGAAGCAGCATACACAAAAGACTTAACCCCGGCATCACGTGCTGCAACCAACATATTTAGCTGCCCCGAGATATTCACTGCATTGGTTGTCAGTGGGTCGTTAATGGAACGCGGCACCGAGCCTAAAGCGGCTTGGTGCAAAACATAATCTATCCCACGGCATGCTTGCTCACACGTTGCCAAATCTCGAATATCGCCCTCGATAAAACGGAATCGCTCCCAGTTTTGCGCCCCTACGTTTTGCTTCACCTCGTCAAGATTATGCTGAAAACCTGTCGCAAAATTATCCAAGCCCACAACGGTTTGGCCGTGAGCTAATAAAGCTTCCAACAAATTTGAACCAATAAAACCGGCGCAGCCCGTCACCAACCACGTTTTAGGATTCTGCTCTAGAGTAGCCCACGCCCGCTCAATCGCTAAATGATGTTGCATAAATCGCCTTCTGTTTGTTACAGACGTAAATCCGATTCGTCACGGTCTAATACATATTTTAAGTCATAGAGCACATGTGGTTGCTTACCCAAGGCCCGGATTTTTTCTGCCCCCATCTGCTTAAACTGATCATGAGCAACAGCGAGCACAACCGCATCATACTGCCCAGCCTCAAGTGCCGCTACTGGCTTAATTCCATATTCTTTTTCCACCTCGGACGCATCTACCCACGGATCATACACATCTACGTTTACATCATACTCGGCGAGCTCATGCACAATATCCACCACACGCGTATTACGTAAATCGGGACAGTTTTCCTTAAAGGTTAAACCCATGATAAGTACCCGAGACCCCTGTACCTGAATCCGCTTTTTAGTCATACTTTTGACCAGCTGAGCGGCCACATAAGCGCCCATCCCGTCATTTAAGCGACGACCGGCAAGAATAATTTCAGGGTGATAGCCAATAGATTGGGCTTTATGTGTTAAATAATAAGGGTCCACACCTATACAGTGCCCACCCACTAGGCCTGGACGGAAAGGCAAGAAATTCCATTTGGTTCCTGCAGCTTCTAATACGTCCAGCGTATCAATGCCCAACTTATTAAAAATCAAAGTGAGTTCGTTAATCAGCGCAATATTTACATCGCGCTGCGTATTTTCGATCACCTTAGCGGCTTCGGCCACACGAATAGATGGCGCTTTATGCGTACCGGCTGTGATAATTTCAGCATAGAGCGCATCCACCAGATCCGCCGTTTCAGGGGTTGAGCCTGATGTGACTTTACGGATCGAAGGTAAACGATGCACCTTATCCCCTGGATTAATACGCTCGGGGCTGTATCCCGCGAAAAAATCCTCGTTAAAACGCAGACCAGATACGCGCTCTAATACCGGCACACAGTCTTCTTCTGTTGCACCAGGATACACAGTGGACTCATAAATCACGATATCCCCACGCTTTAGCACCTTGCCAATGGTTTCGCTGGCACGAATAAGCGGCGTTAAATCTGGACGCTTGTACTCATCGATAGGGGTAGGTACGGTCACGATATAAACATTAGCCTGGGCTAGCTCAGACGCATCACTGGTATAGCGCAATCGCGTTGCTGCTTGCAGCTCCTCTGACTCAACCTCTAGGGTATTATCTACCCCGCTATTGAGCTCAGCGATACGTCGTGGGTTAATATCAAAACCCAATACATCCCGCTTTTTACCAAACTCTACGGCCAACGGTAAACCTACATAGCCTAAGCCAATGACAGCCAGTTTAATGTTTTGTAAGTCCAACATAATTCTCCAAAAATAACAACGCGAGCTTATTCCGTGCGTTCCCGTTTTGCACGTCGTACTGACGGCAGCAATAGCCAAGCAGGACGACGCCAATGCACCAAGCGGGCGTATAACCAGATATAACAACACGCAAAAACCAGTAGACTTGCGGTCAGCAGCCAAGGACTATCCCACCAAATCGTAGCTGGTACTAAGCCAATAAGTACCAACCCCCATAAATAAGGAGAGGCCATAGCATTAGAAGTCGGTGGTACATAGCGCCGCCCTTCTTTTAGCACACTTACCCGCACTAAGCGACGAAATATCAGCTGATGTAGGTGTAAGGAATCCGGCTGATCCACCGGCACACCGCGCTTAAATTTACGGCGCCAAATAGAAAACAACGTCTCAAAAACAGGATAAAACAAAACCGCTAACGCATAAAAAGGCGATACGCTTGGGTTTCGCACCACCAGTTGTACCGCAAGCTCAGCCAGCATAAAGCCGAGAAAATAGGCACCGCCATCACCTAAAAAAACTCGTCCAAAAGGAAAGTTCCATGCGAGAAAACCTAGGGTGGCCGACGCTAAGGAAGAGGCAATAAGAAAAATAGGATAATCCTGCACCTGTAAAGCAACTAGTGCAATAGAAGTCGCCATCAGCACCGCTACCATTCCCGCCAGACCATTGATGCCATCAATAATATTCAAGGCATGCGTACAACCACCGACCGCTACCATGGTAAACAGCAAAGAAATCGGCCAAAAAGCTAAAATCCAATCCGCCCATGCCACCCCTACCCGAGATACCCCGCCTAACAACCACCACGCAATTGCAGCAGAAGCAAAAGCAGCAAGTAAGCGCTTTAATGAGCCTACATCTTTAGTAATGTCTTCGACTAGCCCTGCTACAAATACAGGTAAGGCAGCCACAAACAGTACTGGCCATAGCCAAGTTAGCGTCATATTGCTTGGACCGAGCACAAGCATCCCAGCCAAACTACCGGCCAAAATAGCTAAACCACCGACTCGCGGGGCTGGCCGCAAATGGGTGGCTTGTGGCTTAGACATATCCGAATCCCCGGTCAATCGTCCATGCCAACGTTCAGACAGCACAATTAAGCCGCCCACCACAAAGGCAACGACGGAAATGGATAGCCAAGTAAAAAAGTCCCAAGCTGGAGTCGAACTCACTACATGTTCCTCTGAAGTTAACTACACTTATTATGCTCTGTATTTGTAACAACGCGAAGCTTGATGTCGATACAACTGCTACAAAACATAATGCGTGCATACGCTAAATTTTATTTTTCTAGAATAGCAACATGATAATGGCTATTATGCGATAGTGTGGCAATATCATATTTAAACTGTCCTATCTCTTTTCATTTTTTATGGGGTCAAAATGCCTTTTATTACGATTGATCTTTTTGAGGGCCGAGATAAAGAAACCAAACGCGAATTAGTTCAGCGTCTTACCGAGGAAACGTGTCGTATTTTGAACTGTAAACCCGAGGCTGTCCATATCCGTTTTAATAATGTAAAGCGAGAGGACTGGGGAACTGGTGGCGTATTATGGTCCGACAAATAACGTAAATTACTGTTTACATGAACAGGCGGTTTTGTCCGTTTGCTCCCAATAGCCCGGCTGATTGTAAATCTGTTTCAAATAATCCGTAAAAACACGGATTTTAGCGGGCACATAACGTTGCTGCTGATACACCGCCTGGATATCATAATCCTGAATCGCATACTCATCTAGCACAGTGACAAGCTCCCCTCGCTTTAGCTCTGCTTGAATCTCCCACATAGAGCGCCAGCCCACACCCCAGCCCTGCTTTACCCAATCAAATAAAAGCTCCCCATCATTGCAGTCCAAATCACCTTGCACGCGTACCGAGAAAATCTGGCCTTGACGCACAAAGGTCCAACCATATTGTTGCCCACCATGTAAATTAAAAGCTAAACAATTATGATGTATTAAATCCTCTGGCACCTGTGGCACCCCATGTTTAGCAAAATACGCAGGTGTACCACACACCACGCGCTGATTAGGATACAAGCGCACAGCAACATAATTCGGGTCATAAACCGCTCCGACGCGAATTGCCATGTCATAACCCTCGCGCACTAAATCAATCACACTATCCGTAAAATTAAAAGACAAGCGCAGGTCTGGATATCGCTTTTTAAATGCTAATACATGTGGAGCCACATGCTGGCGCCCAAATGACGCTGGTGCCGAAACCACCAAATGCCCACGCATTGCATTGTGCTGGTCGCTAATACTGGCTTCTGCCATCTCAAAATCATGCAACAACTGCTTACACTGTTCTAAGAATTGCTCACCCAGATCCGTCAAGGTCAAGCCTCGCGTAGAACGATGCATTAAACGTACACCTAAACGTTTTTCTAATGCATCGAGCCTACGCCCTAATACCACAGGTGTCACTCCCTCTTGGGCCGCGGCCGCTGCAAAGCTCCCTTTTTCTGCGACCAAAACAAAACTACGAATTTCCGTATAGCGACTCATAATGCCTATTTAAGAAAAAGATGCGGTATAACAGGAAAAGAAAGACAAAATCATTTTATGTTGATCACACCAATCTCACTATCTTCCCTGACGACTGCTTGGAGCTAACATGCCAAAGTTTGCTGCTAACCTTAGTATGCTTTTTACAGAGTACGAGTTTCCTAAACGTTTTGTTCATGCAGCCGCTGCCGGTTTTAGTGGTATTGAATACCTTTTTCCTTATGACTATACACCAGCCCAGCTTAAGCAATGGCTAGATGACCAGTCTCTACCCCAAGTCTTATTTAACTTACCCGCAGGACGCTGGGATCAAGGTGAACGAGGGTTGGCTTGCTTACCAGACCGCCAAACAGAATTTCAAGAGGGGGTACATATAGCCATGGAGTACGCCAATACTCTAGGTAATGAGCTCATGCACTGTATGGCGGGGATACGTCCAGAGGGTTTATCTTATACCAAAGCCCTTGATACCTATTTGACTAACCTTGCCTATGCCACGGATATTGCGGCGCAACATAATCGGGTAATTTGTATTGAACCAATCAACCCTTACGATATGCCGGGCTACTTTTTACAACAAAGCGAACAAGCGGTAGAAATCATCAATGAACTGAATCGAACAAACCTCAAGTTGCAATACGATATTTATCACGCCCAACGCGTAGAAGGTCATATTAGTCATACCCTAGAGCGTTTCTTAACTTATATCGGCCACATTCAAATTGCGAACTCCCCCGGACGCCATGAGCCCCATCTAGGGGAAATCAATTATGACTTTATTTTTCATTTAGTGGATCATTTAGGTTATGCCGGCTGGATAGGTTGTGAGTACCTACCTGCTGCAACCACAGCAGAAGGATTAAGCTGGCTACGCCGTTACCAACCCCAAAGGACAAAATAATGGAGAATATTGCATTTATTGGTTTAGGGATTATGGGTGTTCCCATGTGCTTAAATCTGCTTAAAGCCGGTTATCCAGTAAACACCTACACCCGTAGCCACACCCACCCCTCTATACCCGAAGCCGGTGCCCATCTTTGTGATAGCCCGCGAGCGGCCGCTGAAAAAGCTGACATTATTATTCTTATTGTGAATGACACCCCGAACGTTGAGCAGGTTTTATTTGGGGAAAATGGCGTCATCGAAGCCAATCTACAGGGTAAGGTCATCGTGGATATGAGTACGATTTCCCCTGTCGCTACCAAAACATTTGCGCAGAGAATTCAAGCCGCAGGCGCTGACTATTTGGATGCGCCCGTTTCTGGCGGCGATGTAGGCGCGCAAGCGGGCACATTAAGCATTATGGTGGGTGGCTCTGAGTCCGCTTTTCAACGTGTGTTACCTCTTTTTCAAGTGATGGGCAAAAACATCACTCATGTCGGCGATGTGGGTGCTGGTCAAATTACGAAAATGGCCAACCAAGTCATTGTGGCACAGAGCATCCAAGCCGTTGCAGAAGCCTTAGTGCTCGCCTCTAAAGCTGGAGCGGACCCAGAAAAAGTACGACAAGCGCTCATGGGAGGGTTTGCAAACTCACGGATTTTAGAGGTCCACGGTAAGCGCATGACCGCGGGCACATTTACCCCGGGGTTTAAAGTCAACCTACATCAAAAAGACATCACCAGTGCGCTCAACACAGCTCGCGAACTCGGGGTGGCCTTACCCGGGGCGGCGCTCTTTCAACAATTGCTCAGTAGCTGCATCGCCCAAGGCGGTAGCGAGTGGGATCACTCTGCCGTGATTAAAGTCATCGAGCAGCTGGCCAACCATTCGATTCGTGATGACAGCTAACCATATTACCCTTTTACGCGCCGGCTTTAGCGCGGCTGTACAAGCCGCCCAAGCCAAGTATGCGCTACCACCCTACTTACCAACACCGCCGTCGGGGCGCACTATTGTCATCGGGATGGGTAAAGCCGGCGCCGCCATGGCGCAAGCAGTAGAAAACGCGTGGCAAGGGGATAAAAGTCAGCTTAGCGGGGTGGTCGTGGTTCCCTATGGCTCTACGCTCCCTACCCAGCGTATACGCCTCATCGAAGCGGCGCACCCTGTTCCCGACCAAAACAGCGTACAAGCCAGCCAACAAATACGTCAGGCCGTTCACGCGCTAAACGCCGATGATCTGGTTATTTGCCTTATTTCTGGGGGCGGCTCGTCTTTATTAAGTCTGCCCGCCACAGGCCTAACACTAGAAGCAAAACAGCAGCTTAGCCAACAACTATTACACAGTGGTGCCAGCATTGATGAAATCAACATCGTGCGCAAACACTTATCAGCGATCAAGGGGGGGCGCTTGGCCGCCGCCTGCTACCCTGCGCGTGTGGTCAATTTAATTATTTCTGATGTACCCGGTGATGACCCTAGCCATATCGCTTCGGGTCCTACCGTCGCAGACCCCAGTAGCGCACAAGCCGCCTTACAGATCCTACAGCACTATGCCATTGCCCTAAGTCCCACCATACAGCATGGGCTCCAGAGCTGCGCTTGGGAAAGCATCAAAGCAGACGACCCTCGCTTAGCACGCGTCCAAACGCATGTTATCGCCACCCCACACACAGCCTTACAGGCCGCGGCTACGCTTTACCAAGAACAGGGTTATACGCCTCTTGTTTTGGGTGACACCATCGAGGGCGAAGCCAAAGAAGTAGCAAAAGTAATGGCAGCCATCGTCAAATATTGTCAAAAACATGGGCAGCCTGCTGCCGCGCCCACTGTGCTCCTTTCTGGTGGTGAAACCACAGTACAAGTAAAAGGAGATGGCTGCGGGGGCCGCAATGTGGAGTTTTTACTGGCGCTACTTATTGCCCTAAAAGATCAATTTCCTTATGCTGCGCTAGCTGCTGACACCGATGGTGTAGATGGCGCAGCACCTGTGGCTGGTGCGTTTATTACCGATCAAAGCTGGAACAAAGCTCTGGCTCTTGGCCTTGACCCCATGGATTATTTGCAACGACAAGACGCCCATCAGTTTTTTCAGCGCTTGGATCAGCAACTGATTACCGGCCCCACTCAAACCAATGTCAATGACTTTCGAGCTATTTTACTGCCTGCTTAGATGATAATTTTTGCTCTAAATAATCGTTTAGGCAAAAAAAAACCCGAGATCAAAAGATCTCGGGCAAATCCACCAAAGGAGGAGGGTGGAGGAGACAACCGGGGCATGTCGGGCTACAAGGGGTTTTCCCGAGCCTGCGCAACCAATTAGGGTTTTTACTCTTGCGTTGCGTTTCGACATCCAATGACTAAAGTATAGTGCTTACTTTTGTGCAATGCAAGATACTTGGGCTTTTTTCTCATGAATCTGTGGTTTTGTAGCAAAAAATCAACAAACTTAGAGAAAAGTCTTTAGGAATAAACCCTAATCTTAGTCGTAAGGGATAGTACTAGATCCGATACGCCGTGGTTGTCATCACTTTGGACATGAAACGCATCGCGAGCTTTATAGGGGCAGGCAAGGCTTTAGCCCCATGATTTTCAGCGGTGGTGCGATGCTCAATCTCATCCAGACGCATTTGTTCAACAATTTTTCGAGAGCGCGTATCGTGCGGGGGCAAAGACTGCAGGTGGCTATCCAAATGCTGTTCAACCTGACGCTCCGTTTCTGCCATAAAACCTAAGTTATACGGCGTACCTGCACGGCTTGCCACCACACCTAGCCCTAAAGATGCAGCATACCAAAAAGGATTAAAAATACTAGGGCGACTGCCTAGTTCTTTTAAGCGATCATCGCACCACACCAAATGATCCACCTCCTCGGTGGCAGCCTCGTATAATAAAGCCTTAATCGACTCGTCTTGAGTCATCAACGCTTGCCCACGATAGAGCGCTTGGGCACATACTTCTCCTACATGATTAACGCGCATCAAGCCAGCCGCATGACGCGCTTCTTCTGGGCTTAACGTATTGTCCTGCGCCGTTGGCTTACCCGCCGGGTTAGGTCTAGATGCTTGAGCGGAACGACTGATCACATGCACCGCATGGCCAATTTCTGTTAACACCGTGTCAAACAAAGAGGGGCGTCGCTCTAGCTTTGGTACTGACGCCTTTGGAGCGGTATTTTCTACTTGAATGGATGTGGTCATTTAATCCTCGCATAAAATGTAGGCTTACAATCATGCTATTGTAATGCCAAAGTCGTTATGAGCTTTTGGGCTAAATCAGTAAAAGGACGATACCTATCATGAAATGCACGGTTAATTGGAATCATAATAATGGCATGCTGTTTGTGGCGAGTACAGGCAGCGGTCACGTCACTGTCATGGACGGCGCGGTCGAGGGTGGCGGCAATGATAGCGCCCCACGTCCGATGGAAATGCTCCTTGCTGGAGCAGGAGGATGCGCGGCATACGATGTGGTGTTGATTTTAAAGCGGGGGCGTCATGCCGTCACAGACTGCCAAGTGAGCCTTGTTGCTGAGCGCGCAGACACCGACCCAAAAGTCTTCACTCAAATTCACTTTGCCTTTATCGTCAGTGGCAAAGACTTACCTGAAAATGCCGTTGAGCGTGCTGTCAAACTATCCCATGATAAGTACTGCTCAGCCAGTGCCATGCTCGGTAAAACCGCTAATATCACTTATTCTGTCGAGATTCGGAACAGCTAATTATGGGCCCCTATAATCAATACGAAACTCTCATGCGCCATGTATACGAACACGGCACAATAAAAAATGATCGCACTGGAACCGGCACAAAGTCCGTATTTGGCTACCAAATGCGTTTTGACTTAGCTAACGGCTTTCCACTGATCACCACCAAAAAACTGCACACACGCTCCATTTTTATTGAGTTATTGTGGTTTTTACGCGGTGATAACAACATCAAGTGGCTGCATGATCATAATGTTACCATCTGGGACGAGTGGGCCGATGCAAATGGTGATCTCGGCCCAATTTATGGGGTGCAGTGGCGCTCCTGGCCCGCTCCTAATGGCACACATATTGATCAAATCACGGACCTGATCAAACAAATTAAAACCAATCCTGATTCGCGGCGCTTAATCGTATCAGCCTGGAACGTGGGTGATATTCCGAATATGGCTTTACCGCCTTGTCACGCCCTATTTCAATTTTATGTGGCCGATGGCAAATTATCCTGCCAACTCTATCAGCGCAGCGCAGATATTTTTCTTGGTGTGCCTTTCAATATTGCCAGCTACGCCCTTTTAACCCATATGGTGGCGCAACAGTGTGATCTCGATGTGGGCGATTTTATTTGGACAGGTGGTGACTGCCACCTATACAGTAACCACATGGAACAAGTACAGCTACAGCTCAGCCGCGACCCTCGCCCTTATCCAAAGCTTAAGCTACGTCGTAAACCCGCCTCGATTTTTGACTATGAATACGAAGATTTCGAAATCGTCGGCTACGACCCCCATCCACATATCAAAGCCCCTGTGGCGGTTTAATCCCTATGTCTACACCCTCGCTTCGTCTTGTGGTGGCGTACTCCACCAATCGCTGCATTGGCAAAGATAACGATTTGCCTTGGCGTTTACCTAACGATCTAGCTCATTTTAAAGCCGCCACCATGGGGCTACCCATTATTATGGGGCGCAAAACGTGGGAATCACTGGGGCGAGCATTACCTGGACGCCCCAACCTGGTTATCAGCCGCAACCCCAATTATGTCGCCCACGGCGCTACTGTTTACCCAGACCTGGACAGCGCCATTGCCGCCTGTCATGGTTACGATACAGCTTGCATCATTGGAGGTGAGCAAATTTTTCAACTCGGACTAGCAATAGCCGATGAGCTGATTGCCACCGAAGTACACGCTCACGTAGATGGAGACACCTTTTTCCCACCGCTTCCTGCTGGCTGGATCGAGGTCCAACGCGAGCCGCAACCCGAAGAAAACGGCTATCGTTATGATTTTGTAGTCTATAAACATCGCCCATCTGTACGTAGCCCACTGCCCCATCTTCGCCCCAATATTTTTTCCTATATGTCTGGTTTAGCTGCTCAACACAAAGCAGTGAATTTAGCCCAAGGCTTTCCCGATTTTGGCTGTGATCCGGCATTACTGCATTGGCTAGATCATTATGCAAAACAGGGTATGAACCAATACGCGCCCGGCGCCGGGGTCTTAGCGTTACGCCAACAGATTAGTCACTACCTTGAGCGAAGAGACGGTCACACCTATGATCCTGAGCAAAATATTACGGTGACCGCCGGCGCCACCGAAGCCTTATTTTGCTCAATTTTGGCTTTTGTGGGGGCTGGCGATGAGGCCATCATCCTAGAGCCTGCTTACGATACCTACGAGCCCACCATCGAATTAGCCGGTGGCATCGTGAAGCGTCTACCTCTACATGCCCCCGATTTTACGATTGACTGGGAGGCTCTGGAACAGCTACTAAGCCCTAAAACCAAACTACTGATTCTTAATACCCCTCACAACCCAAGCGGCACCATTTTACAACCCGCAGACCTGCAGCAACTGGCACAACGGCTACGCCGTACTCAAGTGATTGTGATCAGCGATGAGGTCTACGCCGATATGGTCTTTGCCCCCCAACAGCATCATAGTGTGGCCACTCATTCTGAACTACGCGAACGCAGTGTGGTTATTGGCTCATTTGGTAAAAGCTTTCATATTACAGGGTGGAAAGTGGGTTTTTGCGCGGCTCCAGCTTATCTCAGCGAGGAAATCCGCAAAATTCATAATCTCACAACGTTCTCTGTACATACCCCCTCGCAATTTGCCTTAGCCAAAATCATGCAGGACCCTGCACAGATTGCTGCTGTGGCACCTATGTATGCTGAAAAACGGGCTTATTTTCTTCAGGGTTTAGCCCACACAGCCTGGCGTTTTTTACCTAGTGCGGGCAGCTACTTTATTACGGCAGATTATTCCGCCTTTAGCACAGAAAACGATATGGATTTTTGCCATCGCCTGATTCAAGAGTATGGGGTCGCCGCTATCCCATATAGTGCATTCTACAAAGAAGCTCCCGCCGAGCAACGCTTAATCCGTTTTTGCTTTGCTAAAACAACCCAAACCTTAGATGCAGCCATTGCACGCTTGCGGCGTCTTCAACCGCGCTAACACCCAAAACACATAAGGGGCAGGTATTACCCTGCCCCTTTTATAAAACCAAGTGTATCACTCCAGTGATTTGCGCTTCAGCTATTTTCTGCTTGATATTGCTCCGCGCTTAATAAAGCATCCACATCACTTATCTGCGACGGTTTGAGCTTAAAAATCCATGTTTCATAAGGCTGATCATTAAGTAACTCCGGTGCATCTGTCAACTGCTCATTAAAAGCAATGACCTCACCAGCTACAGGGGCATAAATGTCCGAAGCCGCTTTTACTGACTCCACCACGCCGGCCACATCCCCAGCCTGTAAATGCACACCGGTTTTAAAATCACCGACAAAAACCAAATCGCCCAATTGGTCTTGAGCAAAATCCGTAATGCCAACCCAGACCTCGTCACCTTTGACTAAAGCCCATTCGTGAGTTGCTAGATATTTTCGATCTGTTGGTAAGCGCATATGCTCCTTTCCTTATAAAGCTCGGCCACAAGCCACAGCTGACGCCCATGCCCATTGAAAATTATAACCCCCAAGCCAACCCGTGACATCCACTGCTTCCCCAATAAAATATAAATTTGGGTGGGTTTTAACGGCCATGGTTTTCTGATTAAGCTCGTTCGTATCGACGCCACCACGCATCACTTCCGCTTTTTTATACCCTGCTGTACCGGTTGGAAAAAGCGTCCAAGACTGTAGCGCCTGCCCCAGTTGTAATAAAGCCTTATCCCCCATATCTGCCACTTTTTTTTGCTCCCAACCAGCGGGTAAGATTTGCATTGCGTTTAGCCATTGCTCCACCAGTCGCCGCGGCAAAAAAGTAGCTAAATAATTATCCAATTGCTGTCTATTGCCTTTTTTAGCCGCCACCAACTGCTGTCCCAAGTCTTGTTCTGGCAGCAAGTTAATACAAATGCTTTGTCCCGGCTGCCAATAGCTGGAAATCTGCAAAATACCTGGACCAGATAAACCGCGGTGTGTGAAGAGTAAATCTTCCAAAAACTGAACCCGTGGCTTTGTTTGATTCGATAACATGACCTCGGCACTCACACCGCTTAAGGGCACAAAAGGCTTCCATGATGATGCATCGAACGTCAACGGCACCAATGCAGGCCTAGGCTCAACAACTTTTAAACCAAACTGTCGAGCCACACGCAAGGCAAAATCCGTCGCCCCCACCTGAGGTAAAGCCATGCCGCCAGTAGCGATCACTAACTGCTCACAGGCAATCGCGCCCCCATCTGTAGCAAGCTGATAACCACTATCCGTTTTTTGAATGGCTTGTACAGCACAAGGCATACGCCATGAAACATTACCTTTGGCACACTCCTGGCGCAAAAGCTGAATGATGGACTCACTGGAGTCATCACAAAACAACTGCCCTTTATGCTTTTCGTGCCAAGCAATCCCGTACGCATTGACCAACCGCAAAAAGTCTTGTGGCGTGTACGCTGACAAAGCCGAGCGGCAAAAATGCGGATTTTGAGAAATAAAGTTTTGGGCGGTGGTACCAATATTGGTGAAATTACAGCGACCGCCCCCAGAAATGCGAATTTTTTCTGCTAGCTTTTTGGCGTGGTCGATTAAGACCACGCGCAAGCCTCGTTGCCCTGCCACGCTGGCAGCCATCATACCCGCAGCGCCGGCACCGATAACTGCCACATCAAAATGAACCGCCATGGATTAGTCTTCGCGAATACAGTCTACATAATAACGGGGTTGACCATCGGGCCCGATATCTTGTGCCAAGCCATGTACATACGTCTCAAAGCCTGGAAACTGGGCATTGAATTCCCGTGCAAACTGTAAGTAATCCACAATCATACGATTAAAGCGCTCACCAGGAATAAGCAAAGGAATCCCAGGAGGATAAGGAGTTAATAACACCCCTGTCACTCGCCCTTCTAGTTCATCGATGCTGACGCGCTCAACTTCGCGATGTGCCATTTTTGCATAGGCATCTGAAGGCTTCATCGCCGGCACCATATCGCTGAGGTACACCTCGGTGGTTAAACGCGCCAAATCGTATTTCTTATAGACCTCGTGAATCTGCTGACACAAGTCACGTAAACCTAAACGGTCATAGGTGGGGTGCGCCTTGCAGAAGTCTGGCAAAATACGCCACAAGGGCTGATTACGATCATAATCGTCCTTAAACTGCTGCAAAGCCGTCAACAAGGTATTCCAGCGACCTTTAGTGATCCCGATGGTGAACAAAATAAAAAAGGAATACAGGCCCGTTTTTTCTACCACCACCCCATGCTCTGCCAAATATTTAGACACTAACGCGGCAGGGATTCCAGTTTCTGCAAAGGTACCCGAAATATCCAACCCCGGCGTCACTACCGTAGCCTTAATGGGGTCCAGCATATTAAAGCCATCGGCAAGCTCACCAAAACCATGCCAACGATCATTGGATTTCAAAAGCCAATCATCGCGTGAGCCGATCCCGTCGGTTGCTAGCTTATCGGGGCCCCATACCTGAAACCACCAGTCGTCTTTACCGTACTCAGAGGAAACCTTACGCATTGCGCGCCGGAAATCCAACGCTTCTTTGATGCTTTCCTCGACTAAAGCGGTACCCCCAGGGGGCTCCATCATCGCAGCGGCGACATCACACGACGCAATAATGGCATACTGCGGCGAGGTTGATGTGTGCATCAAATACGCCTCGTTAAACACATTGCGATCCAATGCTCGGTTTTCAGCATCTTGTACTGTAATCTGAGACGCTTGTGACAAACCGGCTAAAAGCTTATGCGTTGAGTGAGTGGCATACACCATCGTATCTTTACAACGCGGGCGATCCGGACCAATCGCATGCATGTCTTTATAAAAACTATGAAAAGCGGCATGCGGTAACCACGCTTCGTCAAAATGCAACGTATCAATGGTTTCACCCAGCGTTTCTTTGATTTGCTCAACGTTATAAATCACCCCATCATAAGTGCTTTGCGTTAACGTTAAGATGCGAGGCATTTTGTTCGCGGCCTCGCGCGCAAAAGGGTTCGCTTCGATTTTACGCTGAATATTTTCGGGAGAGAATTCCTCTAAGGGAATCGGGCCAATAATCCCTAAGTGATTACGCGTGGGGCGTAAAAATACCGGAATCGCCCCCGTCATGGTAATCGCATGCAATATGGATTTGTGGCAGTTACGGTCTACCACCACAATATCGTTGTTCGCTACGTTGGCATGCCAAACTATTTTATTGGACGTAGATGTGCCATTCGTAACAAAAAAGCAATGGTCCGCATGAAAAATACGTGCTGCGTTCGTTTCCGCCTCGGCTACAGGACCGGTGTGATCCAACAACTGGCCCAGTTCATCGACGGCATTACATACGTCCGCACGCAACATGTTCTCGCCAAAAAACTGGTGAAACATCTGTCCCACAGGGCTTTTTAAAAACGCCACCCCACCCGAGTGCCCAGGACAGTGCCAGGAATATGAGCCGTCCGAAGCGTATTTCACCAGCTCACGGAAAAAAGGAGGAGCCAAACCGTCTAAGTAAGAGCGCGCTTCGCGGATAATATGGCGCGCCACGAACTCTGGGGTGTCTTCAAACATGTGAATAAACCCGTGTAATTCGCGCAAAATATCATTAGGAATATGTTGCGACGTACGGGTTTCACCATATAAGTAAATGGGGATATCCTCGTTTCTAAAACGTAATTCGCCGATAAATGTGCGCAGATTTTTAATCGCTGCCGCCACATCCTCGGGGGAGTCCTCATCAAATTCCTCGTCATCGATAGACAAAATAAAAGCACTAGCTCGGCTTTGCTGTTGAGCAAAGGTACTTAAATCACCATAGCTCGTAACGCCGAGAACTTCGACGCCCTCAGCTTCGATGGCATCGGCAAGGGCACGAATCCCCAAACCGGATGCATTTTCAGAACGAAAGTCTTCGTCGATGATGACGATAGGAAAACGAAATTTCATGCCGACTAGCTCCTACGTGCGTGGCAAGGTAACGCCTAACTGGCCTTGATATTTACCACCCCGATCGCGATAAGAAATCTCGCAGACCTCATCACCACCAAAAAATAGCATTTGGGCACAGCCCTCTCCGGCATAAATCTTGGCAGGAAGTGGAGTGGTATTGGAAAACTCTAAGGTAACATGCCCCTCCCATTCAGGTTCAAGTGGGGTAACGTTAACAATAATGCCACAACGAGCATACGTGCTTTTCCCTAAGCACACTGTTAACACATCGCGTGGAATACGAAAATATTCAACTGTGCGAGCTAGAGCAAACGAGTTAGGTGGAATAATACACACATCCCCCACAAAATCCACAAAAGATTTTTCATCAAAATTTTTGGGATCAACAATAGTGGAATTGATGTTCGTAAAGATTTTAAATTCGTTGGCGCAACGTACATCGTAGCCGTAACTACTGGTGCCATAACTCACAATGCGCTGTCCATTAATTTCACGGACCTGACCGGCTTCAAAAGGCTCAATCATGCCTTTTGCGGCCTGCTGTCGAATCCAACGATCACTTTTTATACTCATAGTACCCTCTGCTAGGCTGAAGAACCACCCCAGCCCTAAATAAATGGATTTAATCGCGCGAGAACCAACGATAAATTAAAGCCAAACCATTTACCGTACCTATGCTCATTTCAGCAGTTAAACGTCGGGATAAACGGTAAGTTGCTCGCCCTACCGTACCAGTATCCGCCAAGGCTTGGCGCACACTCACGGTAATATCATCGGTCAGCTTTTTGCTTGCCTCGACAAAACGACGCTCCACTTCACTGACCTCGCTTTCCGGCGAGCTCGCCGTGCTATTGGCGGGTAACACCGTTCCGGCACCACCCAGCTCACCAGAGCGCATGGATAGCTCATCAATGCCAAACTTACGGTAAAACGGCTCTCCATCACCCAAAAACGAGCTCCCAACAGATAGTAACAAAGCCAAATCGCCGCTGCTTTCATCTGGACCATGGCCGAATAATAGCCAAGATAATTTTTCTAGCTCAGAGACCTCGGGAATAGAGATCAAATCAATTTTGGGACGACGTGCTGTGCCACCCACTTTTACACCAGCCTCTACACTCAAACCAGTACGAAGCGCCTGAATATCCAAAATAGGGCTAGTAATATCCCCCTGGAAGGTAATCGTACCCCGACGTAACTGTAGACGCTGCCCATACATCTCGATGGCGCCGCCTCGGGTATTGAGCGCCCCCAGTGCCGTGATTTGCCCATCGATCATATGAATACGCATTTGACCAATCAGACCGGAGTTCACCCCATAACCCGTTAAATAAAATCGCGGACCCAAATCGACCTCTAGATCCATCGCCATATTGATAGGCGCCGCCTCTTGATCGTCTTGGGTTTTTACCGGATCGGTAGAACGAATCACCACCACATCACCATCTACCGTTGGAATCCCGCCCAGCATATCTAGATTAAACCAGCCAGCATCTGCCGTAATTTTACCGCTTAAGTTGATCTGTGGTAAGACGGCATGTAGATGTAAATCTCCGGTTACCATGGCGTAACGGTCCGCCCGTTGTAACAGAGGATAGCGATACAGCTCCACATCAAAATTCCCTGTATTGCTATCTAGCTCCCAATAGCCATTTAAATTCAAAAACCCGCCTTTAGCGTCCTCATTTTCACTAATCCATGTTGCGGTGCGCCATTCTTTGGGTTCCACGCGTAATTGCGCAGGAAAATGCAAGCGCTCTACAGTGAATCGATTATCATTAAGCGAGGCTTTCAGTTCCCCATCGAGCAAGCGCACACCATCATCAAGACGAGTGACCTTAAGGTGATGCCCAAGAATATCCCCTTGAGTACTAAAGCCACCATTGGTTAAGCTTTGTAAGCGCACATTGGCAATTAACTCTCCGCCTAGTTCCAACTGATCTTTTAAAATCAAACTAGTCCATGCCAAGTTATCTATATGAGCATCCACAACCAATTCTTTTTTATCAGCAGTACGTAATGTAATCCCCGTCTCTTTGCTATAGTGGATTGGGCTGGTACCATTCACTTTGATATAGCCCATGTCTTTAGTTTGAACCAACGCATCCGCACGAATAACACTACGTCCCCCTGCCCCTGGAGTGATCTCAACCGTGACTCCGGCCTCTTCTAAGCCTAGCGCGAACGCGGGCTCCGCGGGCACCATTAAATCCCCAGCTAATCGACGCAATTGAATTTTGCCAGCCAATGCCTCTTGCAGTGCCACATCCCAGTCTAACTGGATGGAAAGATCCTCTAAGGCTGTAAGACGCTCCCTTCTGTCAACCACACCACCTCGTTTTTCGTTATTGTTCTCCAGCCCTAAACGTCGCATCAGCTCAGTGACTCGCTGCGCAGAAAGCTGTAGTGCCTCGGTGTGGCCTTTTGTGCTAAAGCCAGTCGCATCCACATGCGTTTTTTGATGCTGTAATGTCAGCCATGGCGTGTTATCAATAGCAGCATGCAAAGCAAAAGCTCCCACATCCACATCTAAAGGTTGCTGCGCTGTTGGCAACAAAATCTCTATGGAGGCTGCTTGGGGTATCTGCGCCCCTAAACCAGCGTGGTGCAACTGTACTTGTCCCAACTGCCCATTCCAACTAGGCGCAGCGCTATTAGGCTCCCAATTTCCTTTGAGCGTAAACTGAGCCTCGACTGGACCATTCCCAATTTTTGCTTTAGGGTCTCCGTGCAGCTGATGAGTTAGATGCGCCTTAAGCTGATGGCTAAACAAGCTTCCAACCAGCTTTGCTTCTACCTCTGTCGCTCCTACTTGATCTAGGCTTGGCCACAGCTGTTTCAAAGCCGGAGCCTTGACCAAAAGCTGCAACGTATCATCTGACAGCCCAAATGCCCCCTTAAGCTGTAAATGATTATTACCTATACGCACATCTATATCACTGTTTTTTATCGTGTACGCCTGCCATAAGGGCACAGCTGTATCAAGCGGCGCTTGAGCCACATCCATATGAATACGACCTTGTGCTACCTGACCATTCCAACGGCTTGTTTCTTCTAGTTGTAATTGCAGCTGAGCCTGCTCTAACTGAGTGCCTGAGTGCCCTAGCTGGGCTTGATAATCCCCTTTTAACGTTACTTTGGCAGGCAGCTGCATATCAGGCAACCAAGCTCCCACATCAAAATCCTGTGCTTGTATTTGTCCCACCAGTCGGTCTCGCGTTGGATCCTGCTCATCGCGTTGCCAATCTAAATGCGCCTGCAAGTGCGACTGGTCGGGCAGTGCAGCACGCACTGTAGTATCACGTAATGGAAAAGCTTGATCCAATTGTAAATTGGCCTGTGCCTCGGCCTCTAGCCCTTGACCTGCAGCCACTAAAGAAAGCACCGACTGCTGTAAAGAACCCTGCCATTGTGCCGTGAGATTTACCGCACAATAAGGCGCCTCAGGGTCACGCCACTCGACGGCTGTCGTATCTTGTAAATGAGGTGGTAAATATTGATCTAAGCAAATAAGGTGCTCCGGTGTATCGGTGCTGACTCTTGCTTTTAACGTAGCTTCGCTATCCCACGGTGCGGCTAGCTCATGTAACTGGGCTTGCACCTGCGTGTCCACCCACAAATGCTCATAACCCACGCGAGCAGAAAGTAGCTGTAATTGCGCCCCCTCCTGATCAAGCTGAGCTTTGGCGCGCAATTGCAGCTGACTTAAATCTACTGGTAAAGCCTGACCTTGCTGCCATAAATAAAAAGCATCAACGCCTAAATTTTCCACATGAACCGTAACAGGCAAAGAAGGCATCGTAAATGGCTCGGTATCGGGCTCCTTGGGCTTGGGATCACCATCTAACCATACGGCGATGCGTTGCGCCGATAGCGTTTGCACATACAGCTGCCGGTTATGCCATAAACGCGGCCAGTTCACCTGAACGACGGCACCATCAACCTCCAGTCGAGTTTGATCAGGCAGGGCTAGCTGCACATGCTCCACCTCCAGCCCATGCCATAAGCTCCCCGTAACGCCGCGACTTTCTCCATCAAATTGCAAAGCTACCGTATTCATTGCCCACCGAGACCCAGTCGGTGTTGCTATGAGCCAGTACACAAAACCCGATAGCACGAGCAGTATCACAGCAAGAACAGGCAAGCCCCAAAACACCACATGGCGGAAAATTCGATTGATACGCATTAAAAAGCGATCCCTAAAGAGAAATGCAAACGTATGTCACGTGTTTTTTGACCGTATGCTAAATCCACATAAAAAGGACCGGCTGGAGTACGTACTGCCGCTCCCACCCCATAGCCCCAATGAGGGCTTAAGTCTCTAAAGGATTCCCCTGCATCGCCCACATCCACAAAGGTGCTCACACCATACGTCGAGTTAAAAAAATACTGGTATTCCGCACTTAATACAGCCAAAGCAGGTGCACCCACTACTGCTGAGCCACGCTCTCTACCTATGCTGTAGTATTTATAGCCTCGTATAGAACGAGCTCCACCGGTTCTAAAACCAAAACCCATAGGGATACGATCGGCGTTAGGCCATACTTTCCCAGCCTCTGCACGCAACATAAACACATCATTTTTCCCAATGGGAATCCACTGTTGCGCGCGCAACCCCGCCCGATATAAGGTTTTTTTACCCCCGGACAAAGGGTAGTTGATCCCAATATCCATATCAAATAAATTTCCCTCTCGTGGGTCATATTTATTGTCCACATTGCGGCGCAGGACTTGCCAAGTCGCTTCTAAAGAGGTGCCGCGCTGCGTAGCCGGCTCACCACTGACTTTGCTTTCATCCCATACCCCCATTAAACTCCATTGCGTTTCATAGTCAGCGCGGGTATTAGTATCAAACTCATATTTACTTTTTATCCCCGTCGCGGCGCGGGTTTGCTTTAAGCCTTCAATATCCTGATGTTCATACAACACCCCAAAACTATTTTTAAAGCCTTTATACGTAGGAGGAAAATGCACATCAGAAAAAAACCGCTGTCGGTCTTTATCCACCCCTAGACCGGTTTCCGTCCAAACGGGCTGACCAAAAACGATATTCTGCCGATAAAACGCCTCTAAGCGTGGCCCATGATCACTATCCACCCCTAGAGAGCCTGTAAAGCGTCGCGCTGGAGCCTCGGTAACACGAACGGAAACGGGCATTTCCACCTCGCCGTCAGCACGAACTCGCTGCCCTTGCGCCTGCTCATCAAGCGTGACAAAAGCTCCCCTAAAAAATGTCGTAGATTGCAAAGCCTGCTGCCAATCATCCAATTTATCTTGATCATAAGGCTCGCCCGGCTCATAGCGAACATAACGCCGGATAAGCTTTTCTGGGACTCGTTTTAAGCCCGAGGTATAGAGCTCACCCATGCGCACCCGTGGGCCGCTACGAATCGCTAAATCTAGATCAGCGGTATTTTTATCGGCAGTAACAGTGGCTTGGGTATGGGTATACCGCGCATAATAAAAATCTTTAGATTTAACGCTTTGAAGCAAATCTGCTTTGGCATCAGACCAGTCCTTATTTAAGAACACATCGCCTTGATTTAACGGCCATGCCTCGCGAATTTTTTGTACTCGAGGGGCAAACTCAGGCTCGTTGATTTGACCACTAAAACTCAAATCCACGTGCCGAACTCGCGTTTGCTCCCCCGGCTCAATTAAAATATCCCACGTTTCCCCCTGGTAATCCTCTCCTACCTCTAGGGTCACAATCGGATCATAATAGCCTTGGGTTTGCAAAGCCGAGACCGTGGCATCGTGCGCACGCCGCCGCAAGCGCGATATTTCGTCAAGATCCTGATCTTCCGCTAACCGCGTAATAGCATCCACAGCGCCATATATGGCTTTTAAGGCCTGGGGACCTACCCCGCCTGGATCAATAACCACCTCTGGGGTGGACGGTGTTTCAGAGCTGGTTTCTGCCCACCCGGTAACAGGCATCAAGCACAATATCGCAATTAGGGCGCGCACACGCATGCATTATCCCTTTAAATCAAATTACAAAGGACGAGGAACGACTTTAGGACGCTGCCAAGAGGTGTCCGCGGGTAAGGTGGCAATATGCGCAGCGACCTTGGTGGCAATTTCATGGTAGAGCTTTGCTTCAGCGCTGTCTGGCGCGGCGACCACGGTGGGATTACCGGAGTCAGTTTGTTCACGAATGGCCATAGCCAAAGGCAACGCACCCAACCACGGTACGTTGTATTTCTCAGCCATTTCACGCCCACCATGCTGACCAAAAATAGCTTCAGCATGACCACAGTTGGTACAAATGTGCATCGACATATTTTCTACGATACCCAATACAGGAACATTCACCTGCTGAAACATTTTGAGCCCTTTACGCGCATCCGCTAATGCCATGTCTTGCGGGGTTGTTACGACCACGGCTCCCACCAACGGGATTTTTTGTGCCATCGTTAAAGCAATATCACCTGTTCCGGGGGGCATGTCTACGATCAAATAATCCAAATCATGCCAGGCTGTTTGCGTAATCAATTGCGTTAGTGCCTGTGTCGCCATCGGACCACGCCAAATCGCTGGTGCATCCTCTTGCATTAAAAAGCCCAGCGAGTTTGTCTGGATGCCATGCGCTTCTAGGGGCTTCATGGATTTACCATCAATAGAGCGTGGGCGCTCGTTAATCCCAAGCATGATTGGCGCACTCGGACCATAAATATCAGCGTCTAAAAGACCAACCTTAGCACCTTGTTGGGCTAAGGCTAAAGCCAAGTTCACAGAAGTTGTACTTTTACCAACCCCCCCTTTGCCCGACGCCACAGCAATGATATTGCGTACATTCGGTAAAGGGCGCAAACTATCTTGTACGGCGTGCGTTTGTATACGTGCATACACGCTGAGCTTAGCGACTTCCAAACCTAATGGAGTAACCGCCTCTTGAATTCGTTGCTTTAATACCCCATCTGCATCATATAGCGGATAAGATAATGTTAAGCTTAATGTCAGCTTGTTGTCCGTTAACTGAATTTCACAGCTCTGCGAGGACACATCCAGCTTTTTATGGGTATTGGGATCAATTACCGCAGCAACGGCAGATAAAATTTGTTCGTTAGTTACATTCATTGGTTAACAAACCCTAAAAAAATGACTAACACGCTAAAACTAGCGTACTAGAGGAATTATCTTCTTCAAAAAGTGTCATACACTATTATGAATACATTTAATCAGATTCTACGCTCTATCCTCTTCTTTGTATTAACGCTTGTAGGGATGTTCATGGCGGCTATCTTTATGGTGTCTACCGCCATTGCTGTCGCTATTTTATACATTGTAGCGCGCATCAGCGGGCGTCCTTTTGCGTTCAAATCCTACTGGGAAAAACGTCGTCCCCGTCGTTATAGTCCCTCTTCATTTAGCCCAAAAACGGCGGCTCGCGCCACAACGGCACGTAGCCCCCAAAACGTGACAGACATAGAAATGCGCGAAATTCCTTAAAAAACTAACGGTTTTTCGCGGCATCTGCTATGCTTGCCTAGCATAGGTTAGGCGAACTTACATCAGTCGCTACCTAGCTGTCATATATTTTTACCATTTTGTTTGATTGGCTCGCCTTTGGCGGGCTATAGCCCTTTATAGGTTTTAGATTTATGTCGCGCACGATATTCGTTACTACCGCACTCCCATATGCTAATGGTTCCTTCCACATCGGTCATATTATGGAATACATCCAAGCCGATATCTGGGTGCGCTCAATGCGAATGTCCGGCCATACAGTGCATTTTGTTGGGGCGGATGACGTTCATGGTGCGCCCATTATGCTCAAAGCCCAAAACGAAGGGATCACTCCAGAAGAGCTGGTCGCTAAAGTCGCAGCCGAACGCCCTTTGTACTTGAATGGCTTTCATATCGAGTTCGATCATTGGCACCGTACCAACTCCCCTGAAAACGTTCAACTCTCACACGAAATCTACAATAAGCTCAAAGCCGCTGGCTTTATCGAAAGCCGGGTTATCGAACAGTTTTATGACCCCGTCAAGGGCATGTTCCTGCCCGACCGTTATATTAAGGGCGAGTGCCCTTCATGTGGCGCCAAAGAGCAATACGGTGATAGTTGCGAGGCCTGTAGCTCTGTTTACTCGCCCACCGATCTCATCAACCCTTATTCAACATTAAGCAACGCACGTCCCGAACTACGTAGCTCCGAGCATTTTTTCTTTAAACTCTCGGACCCTCGTTGTGTGGCCTTCCTCCAAGAATGGACCACAGGCACCGACCCAAACGGACGTCCACGTTTGCAGTCCGAAGTTCTCGCCAAAACTCGCGAATGGCTAAGTAACGAAAATGGCGAAGCTGCTCTATCTGACTGGGACATTTCCCGCGATGAACCGTATTTTGGGATTCCTATCCCCGATGCCCCCGGCAAATACTTCTACGTTTGGCTAGATGCTCCCGTTGGCTACTTGGCCTCGCTCAAATCCTACTGCCAAGAAAAAGGCTTAGATTTTGACGCTTTAGTCGACCCAAACGGCAATACTGAGCAAGTCCACTTTATCGGCAAAGATATTGTGTACTTCCACGCCCTATTCTGGCCCGCTATGCTTAAGTTTTCTGGGCGCAAAACACCAGACTCTTTACGCGTACATGGCTTTATCACTCTAAGCGGCGAAAAAATGTCTAAAAGCCGCGGTACCGGCATTTCACCATTACGCTACTTAGAGCTTGGTTTAGATGCGGAATGGATGCGCTACTATATTGCTGCTAAGCTTAACTCCCATGTGGAAGACGTAGACTTTAACCCCGATGACTTTGTGGCGCGTGTTAATAGCGACCTGGTGGGTAAATACGTCAATATCGCCAGCCGAGCCGCTAACTTTATTGGTAAGTTTTTCGATGGCCAGCTCGGTTATGTTGGGGACACCAGCGCCATGCAGGCCGAATTCAAAGAGCTTGCCCAAACCGTTAGCCATAATCTAGAGATTGGCGAATACGGTCGTGCCGTTCGTCAAATCATGGGCTTAGCCGATAAGATCAACCAGGCTTTTGATAATGCCCAGCCGTGGGTTTTAGCTAAAGGCATTGCCGAGGCTTCTGAGCAAACCAAAGCCCAGTTGCAAGACATTTGCTCGCGCGCCATCGCCGGGTTTAAAGCCTTATCCGTAATGCTTAGCCCCATTGTGCCCGCGTTAACCCAGCGCGTTGCTACCGAACTCTTTGGCATGGATCGCCGCTTTGTCTGGGCAGATGCCGCTACCCTCCCCACATCGATCGCTCGCTTTAAGCACCTTTTACAGCGGGTAGATCCCAAGCAAATGGATGCCCTTTTTGAGCCGGCAGAAGTTGAAATGGAAACCCCTACTCCAGGCGGTGAAGCCATTGCCGAGACCATCGACTTCAAAGACTTCATCAAAGTCGATTTACGCGTAGCAAAAATTGTAGAGTGCACAGAGGTCGAAGGCTCTGATAAATTATTGCGTCTCATGTTAGATGCCGACGAAGGGCGCTTACGCCAAGTTTTTTCCGGTATCAAGTCTGCCTATAAACCCGAAGACTTAGTGGGCAAGCTCACTGTATTGGTGGCCAACCTAGCTCCTCGTAAAATGCGTTTTGGCGTATCTGAGGGCATGGTCCTAGCAGCTAGCCACGCAGATGAAAAGGAAAACCCGGGGCTCTACATACTGGAGCCGCACAGCGGCGCCAAACCTGGCATGCGAATTAGCTAATAATCATTCTCATTCAAGGCACTAATAAAAATTAGTGCCTTTTCTTTTACCACCATCGCCTCTGGCATTGATTGTTTTCTATTTATTCTGAATTACACCATGGAAAAAATCCGTACCCAAGACCTTAAACGCACGCGCGCAGCCACGCGCTCAACCATGGTTAGCGTAGTCGTCAACCTCATTTTATCGCTGCTCCAATTACTCATCGGGTTATTTGCCAAGTCACAAGCCTTAGTCGCCGATGCAATTCACTCCCTTTCCGATTTGGTGTCAGATGGCATTGTGTTAATCGCTAATAAACACAGTGCCAAAGGCCCGGATGAGAACCACCCCTACGGTCATCGGCGCTTTGAGACCGCCGCCACGTTAGCTGTTGGTGTCATTCTTTTACTGGTCGGAGCAGGCATGCTCTGGAATAGTTTTAGCAAACTACAAAACCCAGACCTGATTGAAAAAGTACACCTCATTGCCCTACCGGTCGCTATTATTGCCTTAGTCGCCAAAGAACTCCTATTTCGCTACTTATTACGG
>NZ_JASLIX010000015.1:0-4707 GCF_030152715.1 Paenalcaligenes sp. | reverse complement strand
GCAAGACTTTATTTATGCTAATCACCTTTCCACGGGCAGCGACCGCCAGTAACAATGCCGCTGCCATCGCTGCCACGGCACTAACAGGTACACCTAAAGGCTCTAATCCAAAAAAACCGATAAGTAATAAAATCAAAACGACCCAACCCGCCTTAAACGTCACTGGATCTTTAATCGCTTTCAGCGGTTCTGATAAATGGGTCAAACTATACGCAGCAGGAATATCTCGCTTGAAAAACATAACCAGCACACACAGGCTAGCTACGACAGACACCAAATTAACCGGCATCATAATTGCCGCATAGTCCGTAAAGCCAATAGAAAAGTAGTCCGCAGAGACAATATTGACCAAATTAGACACCACCAATGGCAAACTAGCCGTATCTGCAATAAAACCTGCGGCCATGACAAAAGCCAATGTTGCTGCCGCAGAAAAACCCATTGCCATTAACATCGCCATCACAATAGGCGTCAAAATTAACGCGGCTCCATCATTCGCAAATAACGCAGCAACCGCAGCACCTAGCAAAATAATTAACGCAAACAACCTAATGCCACTACCCCTGCCCCAGCGAGCGACATGAAGTGCTGCCCATTCAAAAAAACCGGCCTCATCCAAGAGCAAACTAATGATAATGACTGCAATAAACGTTGCGGTGGCGTTCCAAACAATTCCCCAAACCACGGGAATATCCGTCCATTGCACCACCCCAAACACAAGAGCCACCGCTGCCCCGATTAACGCGCTCCAGCCAATACCCAAGCCACGGGGCTGCCAGATCACTAAGGTCAAGGTCAAAACAAAAATCAGAATAGCAACTAACACAATACATTCCTAAGGCATAGACTTTTAGGGGAAAAAAACACAATGGATAGGACAAGAGCCAACTATAGCTCTGACAGTTCTCTTGCACTTTGCTGTAAATACGTGTGCTCTAGCTTTTCCTTAGGAAGGCTGGTGAGCAGCTCTAACCGACGTCGAATCATCAGCATCGTTTGGTTAAACGCCGCTAATTTTTCCTCCTCTGAGTCGCCGAGGTTAGAAGGATCGGAATAGCCCCAATGCGCTGTAGCGGGATGACCCGGCCAAATAGGGCACACCTCACCGGCTGCGTTATCACACACGGTAATAATCAAATCCATTGTTGGCGCCTCTGGACCAGAGAACGCATCCCAGCTTTTACTGTATAACCCCTCGGTAGACACCCCCGCATGCAGCAATACACGTAACGCAAAGGGATTCGGTTGTTGGTTTTCGCTAGGGCTACTGCCAGCCGAGTAGGCTTTGAAGCGCCCACACCCAATATCATTAAGCAAGGCCTCGGCCAAAATACTGCGGGCAGAATTGTGTGTGCATAAAAACAAAACAGTCAAAGGGAATACCTGGGGCTCATTCATAAGAACTCCGTTAGTCAGTGGTTAACGATACCAATTATTTTAATAGTACAAATATAATTGAAATGATGTCAATGGGCACAAAAAAGCCTGATCTATAAAATCAGGCTCTTTCTTTAAATAAGTGAGTTAACTAGCTGCCGCCAATACTTTTTTAGGCTCGTTTGCCAGCTGTAGAATAATACGACGGGACTGCTTATTCAGGCCAATGAAATGAATCTTCACCCCTTTATGACTAAACTTAGTGTGCACCCTCTCTAAAGCCTCAACTGCTGTTAAATCCCAAATATGCGCCTCAGACAAATCAATGTGTACTGACTTGATAGGCTCATTTAAATCCAGGCTGTCAACAAACTGCCCTGCTGACGCAAAAAACAGCTGCCCTTTAGCTTTATAAATACGGCACGTCCCATCCTCGGAAAGAAAATTATGCACACGCAAAATATCTACCACTTTGTGAGCAAAAAAGATTGCTGATAACAACACGCCCACAAGCACGCCTTTTGCTAGATCATGCGTCCAAACAGTCACGACTACCGTAGCGATCATTACTACACTAGAGCTTCTGGGGTGAACCACCAAATTTTTAACGGATTGCCAATCAAACGTACTAATCGAAACCATAATCATTACAGCAACCAATGCAGCCATAGGAATCTGGCTAACCCAATCTCCTAAAAACACAATCAAAATCAGCAGAAAAACACCTGCACATAAGCTAGATAAACGACCTCGACCACCCGCTTTCACATTAATCACCGACTGCCCAATCATGGCACAGCCTGCCATCCCTCCCAAAAAACCTGTAGCCACGTTTGCTACACCTTGCCCCATACTTTCGCGGTTTTTATTACTAGGGGTATCGGTCATGTCATCTACGATAGAAGCCGTCATCAACGACTCCAATAAACCCACTACCGCTAAGGTCAAGGAGTAAGGAAAAATGATCCGTAAGGTTTCTAAATTAAAAGGGATATCGGGAATGAGAAAAATAGGTAGCGTATCTGGTAACTCCCCCATATCTCCCACTGTGCGCACGTCAATGCCAAACCACATCGTTATAGCAGTTAACACCACAATCGTAACTAAAGGAGAAGGAAGCACAGTTGTGATGCGCGGCAATAGATAAATAATAGCCAAACCGGACGCGGTCAATGCATACACATGCCAAGTCACATTCGTTAACTCAGGCAGCTGGGCTAAGAAGATAAGAATAGCCAACGCATTGACAAAACCCGTGACCACTGACTTAGACACAAAGCGCATCAAGCCACCCAGTTTAATCATACCTGCTACGATTTGAATTAAGCCTGCCAAAATGGTAGCCGCTAACAGATACTGGAGACCATGGTCTTTAACTAAAGACACAATTAGCAAAGCCATGGCTCCAGTCGCAGCCGAAATCATGCCTGGGCGGCCACCTACAAACGCAATAATGGTGGCGATACTAAATGAGGCATACAAGCCCACTTTAGGATCTACACCAGCAATAATAGAAAAAGCAATGGCCTCAGGAATGAGCGCCAAGGCAACTAAGAGCCCCGAGACCACGTCTCGACGCGCATTAAAAAACCATGTGGAATATAAATTAGACATGCAGAAATCCAATTCTGCACAGCAGGCAGCCAGAGCCAACAACAAGGAAAAAAGAGACGCCATGAGCTACCCACTGTGCTTTATTAAACAACAGAAAAACAAAGCAAAGAAAATGGGGTAGCGAAAAGTTACATGGGTATAAAGAGAAAAGTATTTAAGAGTAATTAGGCCAAACTATAACATCTTTCAGCCCACCCCTCCATACCCTCTCTCGGCACTTCCAGTTCACCTAACCCCTTAGGATGATTCACTCCTCTATGCCCCTCTTTTCCATATAGCTTATCCAATAACCCATTCGGCCAGTTCAATGAGCTCTTTACTACCCCACGCCGTATTCTCTCAAAATCACTCCGCCATGTTTCCCTATCAACACCAGTCAAGACTTTGGTAGAAAGCATTTTTACTCCATCCGATGCATCGACCTCTAGCAATACAAATTCGCCACCATTTCGTCGTAACCCAACTGCTTTAATCACCCTTGGCGAGCCATCTTTGCATAAATGCAGTCGACTACGTCCAACTTTTGGCAAAACCAATGTTTCTTCAAAAATCACACGACATCCAAATTTGGTTTTTAAAATTGAAACTAACCCATTAAAGGCCGCAAAACGATTAGCAAAAACATGGTTGTAATTTGTTGCATCTTGCTTTCCCCCCACATCTGCCGCTGCTAATACACCGCCTAAATGTGGTTCGTCAGTACTAACCAAATTACTATTTTCATCTGTAGTAGCTTCTTCTTTTTCTAAGATTGTTTGGCTACTTCTCCTTGCTTTATGTGATTTTTCAATTTGGCTAGGTCTACTAAAGCTCACCCAGGTCGGCTCAGCCTCTATGACTCGTGTGTCTGTGTCTATATTGGCTGTCTCTTCATCGTCCAACTGTAGATGCTCATCATCAATAACTGACTCTGTTGAAACCGCTATGTGCTGCGCACTACCATCACCAGCCTCCTTTTCCTGAAAAGAGGCATGGCTAATCCGTGTTGTTCTAGGAAGCCTCACATCAAGCTCTAAGCCAACAATTTCCTCAACCAAATAATCCTTACCCTCGTTAGAGAAACGTCCTTTTACATGTAATTTCCAACCCTGCATGGGCGGAGGATCAAAGCTAAAGCACCAGCTTTCAACGCCATTCTTAATTTCTCTATTTTGTTGATAGTGCTTAAAAATGCTTTCGTACGAATCCATAACATCTTGATCCGAAAACAACCAAACCAAAAGCTGCACTACGGCCGACTGCTCTAACCCCCCTTTAGGAAACGATGCACTGGGTAAAACTCTTATCTCTAAATGATCTCGTTCAACCTCATAGTGAACATCAAACTCTTGCTGTAAAGCCGTGCTGCTCAAGCAGCTTCGGCAGAAATAGGAATTAATTAAAAATAACGACCGAGCTAGCTCTATCTGCGGGATGTGGTAGCGAATCTTGCTATATGGTGTTTCAGCTTCGTAAATAAATGAATTCTGTGCCCCATCCTTGTTGCGTACAGAAGCAAAGGACGAGAGATTAGGAAAATCGATCATTTTGGCTCGTTGAAGATCCGATGCTCTAAACTCAATCACACGATCCGCCTTATTTATTTGCTTTGTTGTACTGTTAACCACCTTAGCTCGACTTAATAAAGGCAAATGAGTGAATCGAGTCCATTTCTGTTCTTGCATTGGATTAAACCAAACAAAAATACGCCACTCTTTATTCTCTGAATTACGGAAT
>NZ_JASLIX010000088.1:0-3112 GCF_030152715.1 Paenalcaligenes sp. | reverse complement strand
TTTAGCGCGTTTGCGCACCCAACGTACAGTGCTTGGGTACGCAACACCCAGTTTTCATTAAAAAGAGGTAGGTAATAAAAACATACCCGCCGCAATTAACGTGGGGACGGCTGCGGCCATTAACAAGCGCAAGGGAGAAATAGCGCCATCGGGGAAAGTACCTTTTAGAATCGAGAACCCCGCTGGGTTAGGTGCATTCGCGATTACAGTTAAACCACCACCGGTCACCGCCCCCGCCACCAACATATAGCGCCAAAGCTCGCTAGTGCCCTCGACCAAAGAGCCAAGATAAGTCAGCGCCGCATTATCTGTGATCGCTGTTAACGCCGTCGCTCCTACAAAGAGGGCCAAGGGTGACATACCACCCAAGAGGTCTTGCAACCACCATTTTTGCAAACCGCCTAAAATCACCAATCCCGCTAAGAAAAAGCCCACCATCAACCCCTCGCGAATCAAGAGCGGGTTTTGATGTTTGGAGTAAGCGTGTGCATACCCCACAAACATCATTAACATGCCCAAAAAGATCACAGGGTGGTGAGCGGACAAAACAATACCCACTAAAAATAGCAAATGAATGCCCATAACAACCCATGGCACATCTGGACGCTGCTTGGTATCAGTAGGTTGGGGAATCGATTCGGGAGCCTCCACTAAAGCAGAGCGGCTAATAAAGGTCAAAAGCGCGGCATTGATCAACACAGCCACCGCGGCACGCCAACCAAAGTGTGTCGCCATATAGGCCGTGTCCCAATTAAAGGTTTGCGCCACCATGAGTACGGGTGGAGCCGCATACGAGGTCAGTACCCCACCGATGGAAATATTGACAAATAAGACCCCAATAGTGAGGTATTTAAAGACTGCTCTACCAGAGCGTTTAAAATATTGATCCCGTAATAACAACGCCGCCAGTGTCATCGCTGCCGGTTCAGTGATTAGGGAACCAAAAAGTGGCACCACGGACATGGTGACAAAGAACATGGCGTACTCATTACGAATCGGTAGGATATTAGCAATGACTTTGACGAGCTTAGACACCATTTCTAATATGGGGCGGCTCGCTGCGACTACCATGATCGCAAAAACAAAAGCTGGCTCAGTAAAATTACGTGTATCCATGTATTCAACCGCCTGATCCAGGCCGATAAACACAGAGATAAACACAATTAAAACAAACGCCCACACACCAAAAACGGCTTCGACCTCGGACAACATATGCCAAAGGCCTGCATGGGGCCCGCCCTTATTAGCTAAACGCGCAAAGACGGGGACCGAAAACGTATGAATAATTGCCGTTGCAAACAATATAGTTGCAACCATTTCCATTGTGGTTGGCATAAAGCACCTTTTTTGTAACGCCCCACTGGGCGGACTGTCTCAATCTCAATTGATCTGGCAAGCACCGGATCAGGCGTCATTTTACATGGATCTATGATGAGACCCACCCTTTTACAGCAGTGTGCCACCTAAAGCCGCTATCACTAAAAGCACACCAACTGTCATGTTTGCTCTAAACAACGGCAGGCCTAATTCACGCTTTTTGGGATCAAACTGATAGATTTGCCACGCTAAGTGCAGTGCAATCCCCACCATAACCACAAAGTATGCCCAATGCATGCCCATGGCATAACCTGCCCATATCCAAAGCAATACGCTCGCCCCATAAAAACCGCTTAACCACACTTTGCCCTGATCCCCAAAGCGAATTGCCGCGGATTTAAGACCAAGCTTTAGGTCGTCCTCCATATCAATGTAGCCATAGATCGCGTCGTAGCCAATTTGCCACGTTACCGCCCCCGCCCACATAGCGATAGCGGCTAAAGGCACCGTGTTTTGCGTATCCGACCACGCCATCAACATGCCCCAATTAAAAGCAATACCAAGCACCGCTTGCGGCCAATGCGTAAAACGCTTACATAACGGGTAAATGACCACTAACGGCAATAACAACAAAGCAAGCCAACGGCTGTAGCTGTTGATCGCCAATAATAATAAGGCGGCAATGACGAGCTGAGCAAAAACAAAAATCCACGCGTTTTTAAGGCTTAGCTGTCCGCTTGTCAAAGGTCTAAAGCGAGTGCGCTCAACCTGATGATCAAAATCTCGGTCAAAAATATCATTAAAACAGCAGCCTACGCCGCGCATCAATAACGCACCGAAAGAAAAAACAAAAAGCCGCCAAAGATCCGGCCAGCCCCCTGCCGCTTGAATCAGAGCGGCAATACAAGGCAACAACGTTAACCACGTGCCTACAGGACGATCTAAGCGGCAAAGTCGTGCATACGGCCCCCAAGACGGTGGTAGCCAGCGCGCCACCCAATCATTGGGACGCATATCTGCCAGATCTGGACGAGAGGGATCAAAAGGAGAAGGAAAATGAGGCTGCATAATCAGACCGCTCAAAAACAAACAGCCGTGACAAAGCACGGCTGCTCATGCTCAATGAACCAGTTACATTTGCTCGCGAATGAGTTGACCTAAGATCGCAATCCCTTCACGGATACGATCTTCGGAAACCGTCACAAAGCTTAGACGGAACGTGTTCCGCTTGGGTTCGCCGGCAGCATAAAAAGGCTCGCCCGGCACAAAAGCCACATTGCGCTCGATGGCTTTGTGCAATAGGTCTTGCGAGTCCATGTGTTCAGGCAAGGTTACCCATAAGAACATCCCCCCTTCGGGGCGTGTCCATTTTACATTATCGGGGAAATGCTGCGCCATAGCATCCAACATGTATTGGCATTGTTGTTTATACAAGTCGCGTACCGTTGGCAAATGTTGCTGTAAAAACCCACCTTTTACAGCTTCGTACACTGCCATTTGTGTCACCGAGGGCGAGTGCAAATCGGTGGCTTGTTTGATTTGGACCAGTTTATCGATAATCGCAGCTGGCGCCACAATATAGCCTAGACGCAACCCTGGTGCTAAGACTTTAGAAAACGAGCCTAAACGTACCACGGTAGCACCGGCTTTGCGACCCAGATGGAGCAAGCTCGGCTGAGGTGTGCCCTTGTAGCGCAGCTCTCCGTAAGGATCGTCTTCGATAATAGGGATACCAGCAGCGGCACAACGCTCGACGAGTTCCTGACGCCGTGCCTCGCTCATAGTGCGCCCAGTG
>NZ_JASLIX010000079.1:0-2790 GCF_030152715.1 Paenalcaligenes sp. | reverse complement strand
TGTTTTGACCGGACATATCGTTTTGGCTAGCTGAGTCAGAGCTAGCGTTGGTAGAGAAGGAGCGACAGCCTATTATATAAAATGGGTTTTAGTTTAGAGTTTTTAGGTACGGGAGACTCTGCCCAAGTACCGGTTTATAACTGTAATTGTGTCGCCTGTTTGCGGGCACGCTCGGATACTCGTTTACGTCGAGGCCCCTCTAGTGCAATGGTTCGTATTGCGGGTCAGCAGTGGCTAATTGATGCGGGGCGTATGGATTTAGCCGATGTATTTCCAGCCCCTGCTATTACGGGTATTTTAGATTTTTCGCACACTTGGCAGCCTTTTGAGTCGCGTCAGATTGCTCATGTCAAAGTCACTGCGGTGCCGTTGCAGCACTCCAAGCCTTGCTTGGGTTATGTGTTTGAAAGTGCTAAAGGGCGTTGCGCTTACCTAACCGATACGGTGGGATTGTCGCCTGAGACCTACGAGTGGTTACGACAGCGTCCTTTGACGTATTGTATTGTGGATTGCAGTCATCCTCCGCAAGAGCAAGCGCCACGGAATCATAATGATGTGACGCGAGCGTTAGCGATGTGTGAGGGGTTGGAGATCGAGCAGTTATATTTCACTCATCTTTCCCATGATATGGATCGTTGGTTGCTGCAGAATCAGGCAAGTTTACCGTCTCATGTCCATATTGCACGAGACGGTATGTATTTATTCTGCTAAAGGTATGTGGCGTAAGCTCAGCGCATTGCCCAAAACAAAAACGCTAGATAATGCCATCGCCGCCGCTGCAAAAATAGGTGACATTAAAATGCCTAGACTAGGGTATAAGATACCAGCAGCAATTGGAATTAAAGCAGCGTTATAGGCAAAGGCCCAAAATAGGTTTTGCTTGATATTTTTGATAGTGCTCTTAGATAAAGCAATGGCCTTAGGAACGCCCATGAGGTCACCAGACATGAGCACCACTTCTGCGGCTTCCATAGCAATATCGGTGCCTGTACCGATGGCAATACCGACATCGGCGTGAGCGAGAGCGGGGGCATCGTTGATGCCATCGCCAACAAGGGCCAACGTTCCATAGGTGGCACGTAGCTGGTCTATTTGTGGGCGGACAATTAAGTTGAGAAACGGACAAAATAGTTGAGAACTATGACGCGAAAGATGAGAACTTAACAAAATAGTTGAGAACTTTTAGAGGCCCAGTGATGCTGTGAAAAAGCATACTGGACTTTTATTATGGCTAAAACGAAATCTTCATTCTCTGAAGTACAAATTGCCCGTCGTTTTAAAGAGGGGCTGACCTTACCCCTAAATTAATACCAGTAGTTCGATGAGATTTTAGCTATTATGCTACCTGTTTTGCATAAATTGCCGGTGGCAAGTAGTTTAAGGCGCTATGTGGTCTTTCGTCGTTGTAATGGCGTTGCCATTGTTTGATTTCATAGCGGGCTTCGTTAATCGTTCTGAACCAGTGTAAGTTCAAACACTCATTCCTAAATTTACCATTCAGACTTTCCACAAATGCATTCTGCGTCGGCTTACCGGGTTGGATAAAATTGAGTTGCACTTGATGTGTTTTGCTCCAAAAAATAGGGCTTTACCGGTGTATTCTGGGCCGTTATGGCTACGCCGAACTTCGTTTCACAAACAATAGCTTCCGGTTTACCTCGTACTTCAATTAATTCCGATAAATAACGGGCGACTTGATGGCCTGAAATGGAAACGGAAACGAGTTGGCCTACCATTTCACGACTAAAATCATCCACAACATTTAACACGCGAAAGCGGCGTCCTGTCGCCAACTGATCTGAAACAAAATCCATCTACCATCGTTGATTTACGGCAGTTGGCCTGTCCATAACAA
The DNA here is from genome assembly GCF_030152715.1 of Paenalcaligenes sp. Taxonomy (NCBI): domain Bacteria; kingdom Pseudomonadati; phylum Pseudomonadota; class Betaproteobacteria; order Burkholderiales; family Alcaligenaceae; genus Paenalcaligenes; species Paenalcaligenes sp. The sequence continues at coordinate 935 of NZ_JASLIX010000079.1, read as the reverse complement.
GGCGAGGCCGCACCCGCTTTTTCCGTTGCTTAGTGCGTACCTGCAAGCCCTGTTCCGTATACAGTCGATACGTTCGCTTTTTATTTACGACCCGTCCTTCGCGCTTAAGCAGGCCATAGAGCAATAAATAGCCATAGCGAGGATAGGTCATTACCAACTCTTTTAATCGAGTCACCAGTGACTCCTCATCACGTACTCCACAATGGCCTTTTTACTGGCGGGCTTTACCACTTTTTTGACACGACATCCTTCAACGCCTCATTTTCTAATAGTTTCTCTGCAAGCAGCTTTTTCAACTTAGCGTTTTCAAATTCGAGCTCTCGAAGGCGCTTCGCTTCATTCACTTCCATGCCCGCATACTTACTGCGCCAGTTATAAAACGTACCCGATGAAATACCGAGCTGACGACATAGGTCGCCAACCTTGGCACCGGCCTCATGCTCTTTAATAGCACGGATAATTTGTTCTTCGCTGTAACGCTTCTTCATGGTGAGATCTCCTTTTGTCCCAGTTTAATGGAAATCTCATCAACCTTATGGCACTGTTTTTGGGGGATAGGTCACATTGATTACGTCATCCTGCATGAGCGAGATCATATCGCTGAGCATAATCATCGTGAACGATTCTATCATTTAATTCAGGGGGGGCCAGACTGGGAAAGACCAAGCAGCGTCTGTATGGGCTAGCTAGCAGATTGTTGGTTTGAGGTTAAGTTGGTGGTGTGCGTTAATTAGAGTTAAAAGGATTTTAGTTTCAAACTGTTTTTTTTATTTTTAAGTTTTAATCTGACTCAGTACGCAGCTTATTCAGTTTCTATCTATTTTGTTCGCCACACTAAGTCTTTTATTTGTATAAGTTTTCATTTGATTTTCTTTATGTTATTAGGTATGTAGGGAGTGATATTGTGTACAATTAGAGCTCTATTTCTATTCTAG
>NZ_JASLIX010000060.1:0-3927 GCF_030152715.1 Paenalcaligenes sp. | reverse complement strand
ATGTACCAAAACGCTCTAATAAATACCCGGCCAAGGTGGAGTATTCCTCGTCCTCATCAACGAGACCATCAATCTCTAGAATTTGTTCAAGGTGGTGTAAATCGGCCGCGCCATCCACAACCCAGCGGTTTTCTGCTGTGGCGACAATGTCGGGGATTTCATCTTCGTCAGGGAATTCGCCGGCAATGGCTTCAAAAATATCAATGGGCGTTACCACACCCTCAATCGCACCGAACTCATCTGTCACTAAAGCCAATTGGCCACGCGCCTCTTTAAATAGCTCCATCAGCTGCAAAATCCCAATGGATTCATGCACAATGACCGGTTCACGCAGTTTATTTAAGTGCACTCGTCCATCGGTGATTAAATCTGCCATCAGCTCTTTAGCCTGCCCTAGCCCAATGACCTCGTCCAAAGCGCCTCGACATACGGGTAAATAGCTGTGTGGTTCCCGTTCGATTTGAGCTTTGATGGTTTCAGGATCCTCTTCAATATCAACCCACGCTACATTATTACGCGGTGTCATGATGGATCGTACGTTACGCTCAGATAGTGTCAGTACGCCACTGACCATATTGCGCTCCTCATCACCAAACACCAGGCTGGGGTCTTGGGGTGCCTCTGGGCTCTGTTCTGTGTCCGCGTCTACTTCGGCAATGGGTTTTTTACCTAGCATGCGTAAAACGGTTTCTGCGGTGCGCTCTCGCATCGGGCGTCTGGCTTCGGCTTTGCGCTGATTACGACGCGCAATTTGGTTAAGGACCTCGACCAGCACAGAAAAGGCAATAGCGGCATAGAGATAGCCTTTGGGTACATCAAAACCGTACCCTTCGGCTAATAAAGAAAAGCCGATCATGAGCAAAAAGCCCAAACACAAAATCACGACCGTAGGGTGTTTATTCACAAAGCTTGTGAGTGGTTTTGACGCTACGATCATCAAAGCAATCGCAATAATCACCGCAATCATCATGATAGGCAGGTGTGACACCATACCGACCGCCGTAATCACCGCGTCAATCGAGAACACCGCATCCAAAATCACGATCTGCGTCACAATGACCCAAAAGCTAGCATGCATGCGCGAGCCAGAGGCATGTTGAGTGCGTGGATCTAAGCGTTCATGTAGCTCTAGCGTGCCTTTAAAGAGCAAAAATAGCCCCCCAATGATCAAGATCACATCCCGACCAGAGAAGTCGTGCCCCCACACGGTAACCCATGGCGCCGTTAATGTGATCAGCCATGACATAATGGTCAGCAGCCCCAGGCGCATTAATAACGCCAATGACAAACCGATGATACGCGCTTTGTCTCGCTGTTTTGGTGGTAGTTTGTCCACCAAGATGGCGATAAAAATTAGGTTATCTATACCTAAAACAATTTCTAATATGACTAGCGTTAATAACCCGGCCCACGCCGTCGGGTCTGCCATCCACTCCATTTAAGGGGCTCCGTCTAAACAAAAAAGCATGAAAAAAGGAAAAAAAAGCCACCGCCCTAGCAGTGGCTTAAAAACAATTAGTTTTGTAAATGCATGATCATCTGGGGAAAGATTTTTGGGGTGGCGGCTAAAATCTGCCCTGTTTCGTACCAGCTTTGTTCACCCTCGAGGTCGCCCACCAAGGCACCGGCTTCCATGGCAATCAATGCGCCTGCGGCCATATCCCATGGTTTAAGGTTAACTGCACAAAAACCATCCAATCGCCCACACGCTACATAAGCTAAATCCAGTACTGTGGAACCCGTACGACGCACCGCTGCGCATTCGGTCAACAGCCCTGTGAAAGGCGAGGTCGTGGTAAGCGCGCCTGCCGACCCAGCCACATGAGCGCCGATCAACGCATCATGATAACGGCGTTGCTCTGAGACGCGAATACGGCGATCGTCTAAAAATGCGCCACTACCACGGCTAGCAGCAAAAATCTCATTATTGCTGGGGTCAAAGATGACGGCATGCGCCAACTGACCACGGTGCAAAGCGGCGATTGATACGGCATAATGGGGAAAACCATGGATAAAGTTCGTGGTGCCGTCCAGTGGATCAATCACCCATTGGTATTCCACACCACCGCGCCCTACTTTATCGGCATCGGGTTGACGTTCGCCTGTTTCTTCGCCCAAAAAGGCATGATCTGGATACGCTTCGGCTAAAACTTCTATAATGACTTCTTCTACTGCCTGATCGACTTCGGTAACATAGTCGCTAGGTCCTTTACGTGCAATGTGCACACGCTCAAGGTCTCGACTAGCGCGGGTAATAATATCGCCTGCACGGCGTGCCGCTTTAATAGCGGTAAATAGCATCGGGTGCATAAATTTCCGTAATTCGTAAAAACAAGCCCTAAAATAACCCTGTTTTATCACAAGGGCTAACAACAATTTAGTATTTTAAATGACTACGACCCAAAACGAGCCTTTATTCAACCATATTCGTTTTATTATGGTTGAACCCAGTCACCCAGGCAACGTTGGTGCTGCCGCCAGAGCCATCAAAACCATGGGTTTTCAGCAACTGTGCTTAGTGAACCCAAAATCGCCCACCATCATAACGCATGAAAATGCGATTGCAATGGCAAGTGGGGCCACGGATGTGCTTGAAAACACCACCATTGCCGATAGTTTAGAACAAGCGCTCGCCCCTGTCTCCCTAGCTTTTGCGCTCACAGCCAGACCACGCTATATTGGGCCGCCCCCAAAAACCATCCGCGAGTCGGCTTGCATTGGTGCCGAGCACTTACGCATGCACCCTAGCGGCCAGATAGCCATTGTATTAGGTACCGAGCGCACGGGCCTAGAAAATCACGCCATCAACCAGTGTCAGTATTTGTGCTATATCCCTGCCAACCCAGAATATAGTTCGCTCAATGTGGCACAAGCACTACAATTAGCCGCATGGGAACTGCGTTATGCTCTATTAGAACAGCTGGATTTTCCTTTAGTGGTCAAAACCCCCGGCAAAATACTCGAAGCCGATTTGCCGGCCACACAATCGGAAATCCAGTCTTTTTTAACGCATTGGGAGCAAGCCCTTACGGCCGTGGATTTTTTGGATCCTAATCACCCTAAAAAACTCATGGTGCGTATGCAACAGCTTTTTACTCGTAGCCAGTTAAGCCATGCAGAAGTCGCTATGTTGCGTGGGGTATGTACCGCTATGATGAAAACGGCCCGTAAAATAAGCCCAACAACGACTTCTTAACACACCACTTAATTAAAAAACCAAATACCACCGATTATGTTTAAACAGTTACGCGAAGACATTGCCTGCATTTACGAAAGAGACCCTGCCGCTCGTAGCCGTTGGGAAATTCTCACCTGTTATCCAGGCCTACATGCCATCTTAGCGCATCGCTTATCTCACAAGCTTTGGAATACCGGTTTTTTATGGTTAGCACGATTTGTCTCTCATTTAGCTCGTATTTTTACTGGTATCGAAATTCACCCCGGCGCTAAAATAGGTAAACGCGTTTTTTTTGATCATGGTATGGGCATTGTGATTGGTGAAACGGCTGAAATCGGGGATGACTGTACGATTTACCAAGGGGTGACTCTGGGTGGTACTAGCCTATATAAAGGCACAAAACGACACCCTACTCTAGAAAACAATGTGGTGGTGGGTGCAGGCGCCCAAATTCTTGGGGGGTTTACAGTAGGGGCAAATGCCAAAATTGGCTCCAATGCCGTCGTTGTTAAGCCTGTACCAGCCAATGCCACCGCTGTTGGCAATCCTGCGCGCATCATTACTAAAGAAGACAAAAAAACCACGGCACCTACTACGCCTACCCCTTCCCCAGCTTCGGCCGAAGAGGCCATACGCCACCCCACTGATCACCCCTGCAAGGCGGAATGGACAGGCAAACCATTAAAGGAGCTGCTTGAACAAAGCGCTCGCTCTAAAGCGGCAAGTCCTTTGCACCAAGCCAGTAATGA
>NZ_JASLIX010000057.1:0-9778 GCF_030152715.1 Paenalcaligenes sp. | reverse complement strand
CAAAAAGGTCAGCCCCGCCTCATCCATGGCGCGGATAGCAAAAGCATCCTCATCCAGCCCGCGAGCAAACCCTTGGTAGGCCATATCGACAAAGGCAATCAAATTGCGCTCACGTAAAACGGCAATAATGTCTGACCACTGCGCGTCCTCTAGGTCCACACCTGTTGGGTTGTGACAGCAAGGATGCAGTAAAACGATGCTGTACTCTGGCAGCTGTTTTAGGTCCTGCACCATGCCTTCAAAATCCAAGCCACGAGTTGCGCTATCGTAATACCTATAGGTATGGGTGGTAATGTCCGCGCCTCTGAAAATGGCATGATGATTATCCCAAGCCGGATCACTAATCCACATTTCACTTTCTGGATAAGCGGCGTGTAAAAAATCACCGCCTACCTTTAATGCACCGGTACCACCTAGTGTTTGGATGGTTGCCACGCGATTTTCCGCCAACGCCTTACTATTAGGGCCAAAAACCAACTTTTGTACCTGCTCGCGGTAATCAGATAAGCCTTCTATAGGCAGATAAGCGCGTGGCAAGGCCTTGTCGGCCCACGCTTTTTCGGCTCGGCGTGCCACATCAAGCAAGGGCAAACGTCCCTGCTCGTCATAGTACAGTCCCACCGTGAGGTTGACCTTTAAATCGCGCGGATCCGCATGAAAGGCTTCGCCTAATCGAAAAATCGGATCACCAGCAAACGCACGTAAATGTCCAAACATAAAAACTCCTAGATAGTCGGTGCGCGGGACTATACGGCCGCGGCTTCTAATTCATTTTGATTACTCTGATTGCAGTTACGCTCCCAAAACGCATTACGCTCAAAATAATTCTCTAGGAATTGAGTTAAACGAGGCTGTGTTGTTTGAGAAAAAACGTCCTGAGGGGATCCTGAGACCACGATCTCCCCTTTATCAATGAAAACCACGGTATCTGCCACCTGAGCTGCAAAGCCCATCTCGTGGGTTACGACGACCATCGTCATGCCCTCGCGTGCCAAGTCTTTCATTACCTGCAATACTTCGCCCACGAGCTCTGGATCCAGTGCTGAGGTGGGTTCATCAAACAGCATGATCTTGGGCTCCATCGCCAATGCTCTGGCAATAGCAACCCGCTGCTGTTGGCCACCTGATAAGTTGACTGGGTAAAAGTCCACCTTATCCCCCAAACCCACTTTCTCTAGCATGGCTTTAGCTTTGGCGGCGGCCTCATCTTTAGGCATCCCTTTTACTCGTAGCAAAGCTTCTTGTACATTTCCCAGGGCCGTCATATGAGGCCAGAGATTAAATTGCTGGAACACCATACCCACGTGACGACGCGCATGATTTAGTTCACTACGGTTGGCTTTCACGCGGCGTCCATCAGGCTTATCCACATAACCGAGCAACAACCCTTCGATCAGCACTTCACCTGCATCGTATTCTTCTAAGAAGGCGAGTGAGCGCAGCAAAGTACTTTTCCCTGAACCAGAAGGTCCAATAATGCACGTGACTTCTGAGCGACGTACCTCTAACGAGATGTCCTTCAGCACCTGCACCGGCCCATAACTTTTGCACATGTTACGAACTTGAACCAAGCTTTGATCTGGGGCTGCCCCATTCATTACGGTTTCCATGATTGTCTCCTTTTCACCCTAACCCAGTTAGCGAGCTAAGAAATGGTTGCTACGTGCTTCTGCCCAGCGACCAACGCGTTCTGTTGCCGCTACTAAAATCAAGTAGGCTACACACAATACGAGTGTCGTTTCTAAGTGGGCAAACTGTTCGTTACCAATTTGAACCATCACTGCAGTTAATTCAGGCACAGTGACAATAGAAAGAATGGCGGTTTCTTTACTTAATATAATAATTAGATTCACTAAAGAAGGTGTAATGATGACCAGCATTTGTGGCACATTCACCCGCCAAATCACATTAAAACGAGATAATCCCAAAAACTCCGCTGCCTCGGTTTGTCCTTTAGGCACGGCGGCAAAACCGCCTCTAAAGACCTCAGCAAAATACACACTGCCATACACAGTTAGGCTTAATACCCCCGCCTGCGTAGGAGATAAATCCAGGCCAATTGTTGGGCCGCCGTAATACAGCACAAACAACTGCACTAGGAAGGGAGTAGTACGAATTATCTCTATATATACTCGTAGTACAGAACGTATTACTAGACCACCATGACGCTGCAAAATAGCAATTAGAAACCCGAGCAGCATCCCTAAAACCACCGATGCTAACCAGGTATAAATGGTCATCAAAAACCCTTTAGCAATCGCCGGCCAATACGAGCTCAGTACGCTAAAATCCAATCCCATTACGCTGCCCTCCTAAAGTGACGCTCGGCCCAATGACCTACAATAGAGAGCACGCCATTGATAATGAAGTACACAAATGCGGCGCCCAGATAGGCTTCCATCGGCGAGAACGTGCTCGCGGCAATGTTTTGCGCCATGCGGGTTAGCTCGGTAACCCCTACGACTGAAATTAGGGATGATGCCTTAACCAATAAAATCATTTCGTTGATTAAAGTAGGCATGGTCAAACGTAAGGCCTGAGGAACTTGAATACGCACCAAAGTGTCGAATTTGGACAGTCCCAATAGACTGGTTGCCTCCAGCTGTCCTTTGGGGATCCCCATAAACCCACCACGCAAAATCTCCCCGATGTACGCTCCCTCACATAAAGAAATCGCCACCACCGCAGCGACTAGGGGTGGGACATTAACTCCAATCACCGGAAAGAAGTAAAACACCACCATCAGCTGGACTAATAGTGGAATGCCTCTAAATACAAAGACATACCAACCCATTAAGCGTCGCAGTAATGGCGAGGGCGACATGCTGGCTGATGCCACCATGACCGCAATCACAAATCCCACCGCCAAACCAATCGTCGACACAAAAAGCGTCATTTTGGCTGCACTGATTAGCAAGGGCAGGGACTCCAGCGCTACATGAAAATCAAACATGCTTTTTACCTCGTGGTACATGGTGGTGCTTAAGACATAAACACCGCATGACCATAACAGTCGATTGAGCTACCCACCCGTCATCCAAGCAGGTAGCTCCTCCAAGGCTTAGACTGCAGGTTCAAACTCTGCGGTCGGTACTTTCATCTCCATACCGAACCACTTTTTCTGTAGTTCAGCTAAAGTTCCATCCGCATGTAGAGCTTCGAGACCTTCGTTAAAGGCTTCTAGTAATGTGCGACTGTCTTCATCTTTGCGCATAAAGTAAGCAAAGTAGACTTGCTTACCAAATGGAGGCTGCACTACCTCAAACATATTGGGGCGCTGTTTGGCCACATATGCGATATTCGTAATGGAGTTAGCAACGGCTACTAAGCGACCCGATACGATGTCAGCATAAGCTTGGTTGTTATCCACGTATTCACGAACATCCACTGGCTTATCTAAGGTTGCCACAAAGTCTTTTAATTGCGCTAGCTGAGCAGAGCCTTTACCGCCACCCACAGCCAAGCCTGCGATGTCTTCAGGCTTGGTTAGCTCGGCATTTTTAGCGCTTTTTAGTAAGGCAACAGTTCCATCGGCAACCGGTAAGGTAAAGGAATAACGCTCTTTACGGGCTTTGGTCACCAAAATAGGACCGCCCCCCATATCAAATTTTTTGGAATCCAAACCGGGTAAAACACTAGGCCAAGGCAAGTCTAAAAACTTCACTTTGACGCCGATGCGTTCGGCAATGATTTCGAATAAGTCCTTATTAAAGCCAGTCTGCTTTCCATTTTCATGAAAATCAAAAGGTGCGAACTGCATTTCTGTTCCAACAACCAGCTCCCCTGATTTTTTAACTCTGGATAACAAATCCTCTGCGTGAACAGGGGCTGCCATCACGCCCATCGTTAATAAGGCGGCACATGCTTTGGCTAACGGTTTGATCCACATTCTTGTCTCCTCTATGGGTGGACATCAGGTTTTATCTAGCTGACCCAATGCTCCCCCGTTTATATCGTTTTAAATGAGTGGAATGATCGACTGGCTTTTTAGTTTTCAGTCACATCAATTTATGGGGTCTGAGTGTCGCTGCAGACCGATCTTCAATGCATCCCATCTGGAACCACTAGATAAGAGTCACCGTACTGCTATCAAAAAGTATATACATACCCAGTTGACTGTCAATTAGGAAATCTGCCTTAGCCCCGTAAATCTAGGGAAAACACTCAGCTTGTCTACCGAAAAATGACGGCCCCCACATACTTTTACTAGTAAACAATTTATTCATCAAGTATTTAAGATGGCTCTCTAGGCGAACAACACCTCACTATTGACCTAGAGGACAACGCTCAATGTCTGGGCTGGGAGATCTTAGGTTTAGGTCGTCCCGCAAGCGAACTTCCCTTTGCGAGCGGTCGCCTAGAACAGCACTTTGCCCTCACTCAAAACGGCCGTCCTCTTTGGATAGAGCGCCAGATTATCGACCCCCACCATCCGCGTTTTGTCGGCAAGTGGGGACAAGGCGCTACCACCGTGCATGCCACGCTTTGGACCGTCGGCTTGAGTGACCCCGCAGAGGCCGTCAGGCAGAGATCCCTCGCATCTGGCTAACCTAACTAACACTACCCAGGCAACAGTCTGGACCCTCTCCCTCTTTTGCCGCACTAGGCAAAAATCACTAACAAAAAGACCTCGATAACAACGGAGTTAGCAATGGAATTAACACCAAGAGATAAAGACAAGTTGCTCTTGTTTACTGCGGGGCTGCTTGCAGAACGTCGCAAGGCCAAAGGCCTAAAGCTCAACTACCCCGAAGCGGTAGCGTTGATCAGCTGCGCCATTATGGAAGGCGCCCGTGAAGGTCGCACTGTCGCTGAAATGATGATATTGATCTTTGCGTAGGCCGTGAACCTATCACACTAACCGTCGCCAATACCGGTGATCGTATCCGTCTTGGTGATACTGAACTCTGGATCGAGATTGAACATGACCACACGCATTACGGCGAAGAAGTCATGTTCGGCGGTGGTAAGGTCATCCGTGACGGAATGGGACAAAGTCAACGTTACGATGACGGGCAGTTCATGAGAAGCTGAGGCTTTTTTCTTTTCCAATATTTAGTCTCTACGTTTCAACCCGATCGCGCACAGACCGCTTATTAGCCTCCTCCCATTGAACTAGAGCCCCCCGTAGACCCAACAAACAAGCTCAAAATCCGTCAAATGGCCTAATTATAATCCCTCATAATCTCCTGTTACGCCCTACCTTTACTACCAAACAGGGGGGGCCGTATCGGCTATCTGCCCCATGTATCAATTGATGAAATTTACTACTATGCATTAAAAGGAGTTACAAAAGAGAAAAATCACTAATTACCAAGAAAAGAAACCTGAATCGACCAAGGTTTACTAGACACATTTTTGCCTCATAATATCGTCTTAAGGAGACGTTTATGAGCAAGGCTCGATTTACAGAAGAATTCAAAATTGCAGCAATCAAACAGGTGGCTGAACATGGTCGTCCTGTTGCGGAAGTGGCTGCCCGTCTAGGCGTATCAACGCACAGTATATATGGATGGTTAAAGCGCTATAACAAGCCAGCCGAGCAGCGAGAGCAAGAGAGTACTGAAGCGGCTGAAATCAAGCGCTTGCGTAATGAGGTTAAGCGACTTACTGAAGAGCGAGATATCTTAAAAAAGGCCGCCGCGTACTTTGCCAAGGAGTCCGGCTGAAGTACGCATTTATCGAGCAACATTCGACTCAGTATGCGGTGCGTCTACTCTGCGCCGTGCTACAGGTGCATCACAGCGGTTATTACGCATGGCGGCGCAGTACTCATAGTCAGCGCGACCTTGAAGATCAACGCTTACTGGCCTTGGTGGAAACATCTTGGCTTGAGAGCGCACGCGTGTATGGTTACCGCAAGGTGCATCATGATTTGCGTGCACTGGGTGAATCTTGCAGTCGGCACCGTGTAGCACGCTTGATGCGTAATCAAGGTTGGCACGCTCAGGTCGGGTACCGGTGTCGGCCGGGTTCATACGGGGGTGTACCAAATAGCATCGCCGCTAATGTCCTAGATCGCCAGTTCGATGTGGCTGCGCCTAACATCGCCTGGGTAACCGATATTACCTACATACGTACCCATGAGGGTTGGCTGTATCTGGCCGTTGTATTGGATTTATTCTCTCGCCAGGTGGTCGGTTGGTCAATGAGTTCACGTATGAGTAAAGATCTAGCTATACAGGCCTTACTGTCGGCAGTCTGGAGACGCAAACCAACACAACGTGTCATGGTGCACTCCGATCAAGGCAGTCAATTTACGAGCTACGAGTGGGCTATTTTTCTGGCTAATCATAATCTAGAGCCAAGCATGAGTCGTCGCGGTAATTGCCATGACAATGCCGTTGCGGAAAGCTTTTTTCAGTTACTTAAGCGAGAGCGCATTAAACGCAGAGTTTATAACTCCAGAGAGCAAGCAAGCCAAGATGTTTTTGACTACATCGAAATGTTTTACAACCCGATTCGTCGGCATAGTCATGCTGCGAATCTTTCGCCGATAAACTACGAACGGCATTACTTTTCTGAGGCAATGAACTGTCTATAAAAGCTTGGTCGATTCATCATTCCTCAATTAGTGTACGTTTAATCTTGTACACTAATCGTACACTAAAAATCATGAGATTAGAGAAGATTCAGGCATACAAGGAAAGACAAAACCCTACATATACCGTTGATATTATTGGATTAAACTGTTTGCGCTTGTCTTTAGTTATATGCGCTTATATTTATTTAATAGCATGGGGTGCAAGGGGTAGAGTGTTCGAATCACTCCGTCCCGACCAAGAATACCTCAAAACAATCAAGCACTTAGAGCTTTTAAGCTTTAAGTGCTTTTTTGTTTCTATGGGTTTAGTGGACCACTTGAATTTGATGGACCAAAATTGGCCTGCCCTAACATTCGTAGAAAATAACTCTACCGTCTTATGAGCCTAGGCTTTTTACTCTGGCTAGCCTCTAAAGTTTCGGCTTTGCCCTATCCCCTTTAGTAGTTACCTAAGCAACTGATGAGTTCTGGTTGATACTCTATCGGCGTAATTTGTTTGAGCTAAATAAGGTTTGTTGCCTTCTCCTGTCTAAGGAGAGAAGATTGAATTGTCTTTGCATACGAGTGTTTGTTTTGTTGGATACAAAATTTTGCTCTCTTCTTTGATTAAATAACTTTTTAATTTGACATAATGTTATTATATTATGCGTCTAATATTAGTTATACATAGAAGACTCTTACCACTAAGCTCATGCTGTGCATGAGCCCTAAGCAATAAGATGCTTTATACTGAATCAGGTTTTTAACGATTGCACGACAAGTAACAATAAGGGATAAAGAGAATGGGATCAAAACACATCATGACACAACTAGCCAAACTGGATGCGTTAAAAGAAAAATTAGATAGCTATCGCCCATTAGACCCACAAGTCGTTAATAACCTGCATGAAAACCTCGTTTTGCAGTGGACTTATCATAGTAATGCTATTGAGGGAAATACGCTTACACTAAAAGAAACCAAAGTGGCTCTAGAAGGCATCACCATAGGTGGGAAAACGTTACGTGAACATTTTGAAGCCGTGAATCATCGCGATGCTATTTTATTTGTCGAGGATTTAGTTAAACAACAGCGCCCTCTAGATGAATGGACTATCAAGTCGTTACACCAACTCGTCCTCAAAAATATTGATGCACAAAATGCAGGTCAATACCGTCAAGTGAACGTGCTCATTTCAGGAGCAGAACACCGCCCTCCCGAAGCCTTTCAAGTCGCAGATCACATGCACACCTTTATTCATTGGTGTAATACCCAAGCACAGTCATTGCATCCGGTGGAGCGTGCCGCACGTGTGCATGGTGAGTTTGTTAAGATCCATCCTTTTGTAGACGGTAATGGTCGTACGTCTCGCCTATTGATGAACCTAGAGCTGATGAAAGCGGGATTTCCTGCCTCTGTGATTACAGTAGAGCAACGTCTCCCCTATTATGAGGCCTTAGATAAGGCGCACTGTACGGGGAATTATGAGGATTTTATTGCGTTAGTGGCGGATAGCGTAGAGCAAAGCTTTGAGCCATATTGGTGGGCGCTCGGAATAAACTAGCTAGTAGAGGCCCTTTGTAATCCCATAGACTCAGAATATTTTTGAAAGACTAACAGGACTATCGCAGCGTACGCCCCAAGTGGATTTTTTAATTGTTTAGACGCAGTGTGCTATACCATTTTTATGTATGCAGAACCCTATACCCTTGCACGTAGAGGGTGGTAGCCATACCGGATTCTATAGCGTAGGCTTACCGTCAAGCGCACAGTTCATAACTAGAGACTTCTGCCATTAAGCGTCGCTTAAATTCACTAGGCGGTAGATTGCCCAGCGATTCATGGGGTCGCTCTTCGTTATAACTTATCATCCACGCCCAACTCAGCTCCCGTACTTGCGTTAAGCAAGAGAACAGATGGGGGTCAAGGACTTCATTGCGGTAGCTTTTATTAAAGCGTTGTAGACGGACAATTAAGTTGGGAACTGGAAGGTGTGAAAATGGGGGTTTTTGAGAGTTATTTAGAGAAAAGTGACAAAATAGATGGGAACTGGATGTGGCGTCATAAGTTAGTACGAAAATCAAAAATGACAAAATAGTTTGGAACTATAAATCCTTTTTTCTGTATTCTGGAGATAAGTTCTACTACGTGCCTAAAAATGGACATACATAAACTATCGATATCAAACTCAAATAGCAGATCATTGCTCTAACAACCATGCCCCTTGGGGGTCAGGACGGTAATCCCCCCACGCGCTCAGGGTGGGGCTTTTGGAAATGCTTTTATCGACTTCGACTAGATGGAAAGCCGTGGAATTTTAAACGAGTCTGATCTATTTATTACACGATGAATTTGAACCAAAAACGACGTACTAAAAAGCGATTACCCGAGCGTAATCCCGCGCCATTAACCGTTCCGGCAGAGGCGAACTACAGTTGGACGTTTGATTTCATGAGTGATGCGTTATACAACGGCACCCGTTTTCGTGTACTCAATATCCTCGATGAGGGTGTGCGAGAAGCACTGGATATTGTTGTAGACACCTCTCTTCCTGCTGCCAGAGTAGTACGTGTCCTTGAGCAGCTCAAAGCGGCGCGAGGCCTTCCCAAAATGATCCGTGTGGACAACGGTAGCGAAATGACCGCCTTGTTGTTTACACAATAGTGTGCGGAAAATGGAGTGACCATTAATTATATTGAGCCTGGTAAATACGGTGGGAACGACCTGCTGAAGGAACTTCTTATACTGTTAGCCATGGAATATAGTCTTTACCATGCCCTTGGCCCCGCCCCTCTTTAATACGACGGGCAATTTGTACTTCAGAAAATGAAGAGTTTGCTTTAGCCATAATAAAAGTCCAGTATGCTTTTTCACAGCATAACTGGACCGATTTCAGTTTACAACTATTTTGTCTAGTTTAAGACTTTATTGTCATAGTTTAGATCTATTTTGTTAAGTTTAAGACTTAATTGTCCGCCTACATTTCCTGTAGACGGACAAAATAGTTGGGAACTGGGAGGGGTGAAAATGGGGGTTTTTGAGAGTTATTTTGGGAAAAGTGACAAAATAGATGGAAACTTGGTGTAGCGTCGTAAGCTAATGCGAAAATTAAAAATGACAAAATAGTTTGGAACTAGATTTCACTTATCTGGTTAACTAATCTAGCTAACCTGCCGCTCAGCTTAGTACGATCCTCTATCCAACTGATCATAATCCTTTCATCAGTATCCCAAATTAAATCCCCCTCCTAGACTGCC
>NZ_JASLIX010000022.1:0-21218 GCF_030152715.1 Paenalcaligenes sp. | reverse complement strand
AGCCAAAATCATCATTTCAGCGGTGATTAAGCCCAAAGGGGCGTTGCGCACACGTGGTATGAGGTGCACGATGCTATCGGGGTTGTCGGGCTCCCCCTCGAGTTCAAATAAAAACTCAACCCGATTATTGTTCTCGGGTTTGCCTCGAATCTGTTCACGCTGCTTGGCTAAAAACTGGGTCACGGCCCATAAGGGGCGTATCCAGTCGGCATAGGGCAGGTCCTGATTAGGGTCATTAAGCGCTTCTAGGGTAACGAGTGGATCAAGATCGTTTTGCCGTAGATTTTCTTTGACTTGAATTCGTTCCAGGCGTGTATGGTGTTGGAGAATTAGGCCTTGCTCCAGATCAATGTCCACGTATAAGGACACAGCAGGGCGCTCTAACCCAGCATCCAAAGAAAACTGACGAATCACATTTTCGGGCAACATGGAAACTTTTTGCCCGGGGGTATACAGAGTGGATAAGCGTTTGCGCGCTAGTTGATCTAGCTCGTTATCACGCTGTACTGCTAACCCTGGGGTAGCAATATGAATACCTACGCGCCACTGCTGTGAGCCAATGGCTTGAATAGAAATGGCATCGTCAATCTCGGTGGTGTTAGCGTCGTCTAAAGAGTAGGCTTGTACTTCGGCCAAGGGGAAGTCCTGCCCCCAACCATTTTTTAGCTCGATTTCAGGAAAATCGGTGCCTTTAGGAAAATAGTGTGAGAAAAACCGATATCGATGAAGGGCTAAGGGGCTAGACCAGGCATTTAAATCCAGTAATAACTGCTCTGGGCTAATCGCTAAATGCTGTACGGCAGCATCAAAGGCTTTCCACTCTATACTATTTTTATCGGGTGAAGTGAGCAGGTGATTGGCAACAGCGGCGATCTCGGCAGGTAGCTCGCCAGCGATCATGGCTTGCGTCCAAGCCTCTTGTTGTTCCGCTTGCTGACGTTTTTTTTCTATAGCTGCCAAAGCGGCTTGAAGAATGTCCTTGGGGGCGGCTCGGTATAAGCCTTTGCCCCGTCGGTGGAAGTAAGCGGGCGCACTATGCAAAGCCAAGATCAAAGCCGTTTTCTCGACGGCGCTAGGTGGGCGACCAAAATATTCTTGGGCAAAATCCACCGCATGGAACTCGTCTTCGGGTGCGCACTCCCATAAAAAATCAATATCAAAATCCGCAGCGAGTTGTTCTGCTTGTTCTAACAGTAAAGCGGGTTCAGGCGCACTAAATTCAAAAAAAACATTATTTTTACGAATCTTACTGCGTTTGCCAGTGGCTGACTCTACCTGCAACGTGGTATCAGCTTGAGAAAAAATTTTTTCGGCTTTGAATTTGCCGCTGTCTTCAAAAAGGACGTACATAAGAACCTTGGGTGTTAGAACAAAAAGCAGAGTATCAGCTACACAGGGTAGGGTCTATAAAGTGTAAAACAGGGTGTAGGTAAAGATCAAAATCCGCGATACCGTGATCACTGCCAAAAATGAGTAGGCCTTGGCTGCCATGAAAGGTCTGGAGCATTTCTTGGTGGTTTAAGACCTCGTCACCACTGGCCGCGAGTAAATAATACCGTTGAGGGCTGCTAACCTGCTGTGGTTGCATGGCGGAGAGCTCATCAACATACTGTGGCAAAAACTCAAAAGGCTCATCAGAGTGGTACATCGTGTGGGTACCCACCTGCGTGGCTAAATCACGAGGAGCGTGAACCGCAGGATTAAGTAGAACGGCCTTGCAGCCCCATTGCTCTGCGAGTACATGAGCATAAAACCCACCTAATGAAGAGCCGATGATTACGAGCTCTTGGCTCGGATTGGTGAGTTGGGCTTTTTGGATCAAGTCATTACACAGGGCAATAGCGGCCGCTGGGCTTGCCGGTAACTGGGGGCAGACCCAACGATGGCTTTGGTTTTTAGCCTGCATTACATGTGCTAGTACTTGCGCTTTATAAGACTGGGGAGAGGAGCGAAAGCCGTGAAGATAAAGAATCATATCAACCTTTACTCTGAAAAACGGTGGTCTAAGCCATTGAGAATATGGTCATGCACACCCCCAAAGCTGCCATTACTCATAATTACAATATGATCATGGGGTTGCGCGTGAGCCACCACGGCTTGGACCAGCTGATTGAGATCCTGATATACCGTGGCTTTGCTGCCTAAAGGGGCAAAGGTAGCGTGGGCATCCCAGTTGAGCGCGTGCTTACCTTGGGATTCGCTATAGCAAAAAGTATGATCCGCATCAGCCAAAGCGCCGGGCAAGCGAGCCGCCATGGCGCCGAGCTTCATGGTATTAGAGCGCGGCTCAAGCACGGCAATAATGCGCTCTTGATCAGTTATTTGTTGGCGTAAACCGGCCAGCGTTAAGGCAATCGCCGTGGGGTGGTGAGCAAAATCATCGTATACACGGATATGATTTACTGTGCCGCGTAGTTCCATGCGTCGCTTAATACCCTGAAAATGGCTAAGCGCCTCGCAACTTTGTTGAGGGGAAATTCCTACATGGTGGGCGGCGGCAATGGCGGCAAGCGCATTGAGCCGATTATGCTCACCGCTTAGGTGCCAATGAATGTGACCTTGTGGTTGCTGATTAAAATCAACGCGTACAGTCTGTGGGTCGATTTGTTCGGCGTACCAACCAGTGGGGGAGTCCAAGTAACTGACAGGTGTCCAACAGCCGCGCTCAAGCGCACGGTCCAATGCTGGGCTGTCTTGGGGACGAATAATCAGACCATGGCTAGGAATTGTACGCACCAGATGATGGAATTGGGTTTCGATAGCGGCCAAATCCGCAAAAATATCCGCGTGGTCAAATTCTAAATTGTTTAAAATGGCAGTGCGCGGTCGATAGTGGACAAATTTAGAGCGTTTATCAAAAAATGCGGTATCGTATTCATCCGCTTCGATGACAAACAACGACTGTTTGGCATCAAAACGAGCGGATACCCCTAAATCAGGTGCGACGCCACCGATTAAAAAATTAGGTTGGCGCTGATGGTACTCCAGAATCCAAGCTAACATGGAACTGGTGGAGGTTTTACCGTGGGTACCAGCGACAGCAAGCACATGCTGTGAGCGTAGTATATTCTCGCCCAACCATTGTGGCCCAGAGGTATAAGGTAAACCTTGGTCTAAAATGGCTTCCATCAGTGGGTTGCCACGACTGACTACATTACCAATCACGAATAAATCAGGCTTGAGCTGAACTTGATCGGCATCATAGCCCTCGATTAAATCGATCCCTTGCTCTTGCAGCTGGGTACTCATTGGGGGGTAAACACCCGCATCGCAGCCTGTAACACGATGCCCAGCAGCACGGGCTATCAGTGCTAAGCCCCCCATAAACGTACCGCAAATACCTAATATATGAATATGCATAAAACCTCCATTTGCTCCCATTTTAGACAACATTTGCTTGCTATAAAGCAAAAATGGAACTTTTTATAGAACCTCAGTTCTAAATAGAGCAAAAACCAAAGGAAAGGATACAGAAATCGTCATGTTTTTACGCCGTTTAGCTGCTTTTTGGATCACCATTCTCTTTGCGTTGGGGCTAAGACCTGCGTTAGCACAGTCTGTGTTCGAGTTAAGCGTTGATGACCTGAATGGCGAAAGCACCGCGTTATCACAATACACGGGAAAACCCTTGGTTGTTAATTTTTGGGCGACATGGTGCCCGCCTTGTGTAGAGGAAATGCCTGACTTAGAGGCGCTGAGTCAATCGCATACAGATGTACAGTTTGTTGGTTTAGCCATAGATACACAGCGTAATGTCAAAAGATTCTTACAGGAAATACCCGTTTCGTATGATCTTTATGTGCCAGGGCATAGTGGCGTCAAGCATATGCGTGCGCTCGGTAACCCCAAAGGGGGGCTGCCTTTTACTTTGGTGATCTCGGCAGATGGCACGGTGGCGCATCAAATTCTTGGTCAGATCGATAAAAAGGATTTAGATAGCAAAATCAATAATTTGAAAAAAACCCCTTAACTTGCCGGCAAGCAACAGCTTTTTCGTTTAAACTACAGCCGTATCTTGGGCTTTTTTATGTTAAAAATGCTTGTTTTTATAGACAAACAGGGCTTTTTGGCGTAAAAAAGCGATCTATAATTACCACGTTATTAAGCCATGGCTCGTCATATACTTGTGATACATGGACCCAACCTAAATTTGTTAGGCCAGCGTGAACCGCATATTTATGGTTCACAGACCTTGGATGATATTAACCAGCATCTACGGCACGTGGCAGCAGACTTAGGGGGTACGTGTAGCACTTACCAAAGCAACTCCGAAGGCGCTCTGGTGGATCGTATCCATCAAGCGCGTCATGAACAAATCGATTACATCGTAATCAATGCTGGCGCGTACACGCATACGAGTGTGGCGATACGTGATGCTTTGGCGGGCGTTGCTATTCCCTTTATCGAGGTACATTTATCTAATGTGCATCAACGCGAAACCTTTAGGCACCACTCCTATTTATCGGACTTGGCTAAAGGTGTTATTGTGGGTTTAGGGGCCTATGGCTACGAAGCCGCATTGCGTTATGCTATGGCTTAATCTTTCATCCAATTTTAACAGCACCCTGACCGTTTTTAGTGATACACGGCAGTGGTGTGGCAGGAAACATGCATGGATCTTAGAAAACTTAAAACCTTAATTGACCTCGTTGCAGAGTCTGATATTTCTGAACTCGAAGTCACCGAGGGTGATGGCAAGGTCAGAATTGTTAAGTCGGCCCCTGCTGCACCTCAACAAATGGTATACGCCACAGCGCCTGCTGCGATGCCGATGGCTGCACCTGCTGCTGCCGCTCCCGCCGCAGCACCCGCCGCAGAAAGTGCGCCTGCTGTGCCCGAGGGCCATGTGGTAACAGCACCAATGGTGGGTACATTTTATCGCGCTCCGAATCCTGGGGCAGCCCCATTTGTAGAGGTAGGCCAAAGCGTTCAAGAAGGTGACGCGCTCTGTATCATCGAGGCGATGAAGCTGCTTAATGAAATCGAAGCAGATAAAGCCGGTGTTATTAAAGAAATCCTTGTTGAAAATGGTGCGCCCGTCGAATACGGTCAGCCCTTGTTTGTGATTGGCTAATTTCATGTTTGAAAAGATCCTTATCGCTAACCGGGGGGAAATCGCCCTACGCATCCAGCGCGCTTGTCGCGAAATGGGTATTAAAACCGTAGTGGTGCACTCCGAAGCAGACCGTGATGCCAAATATGTACGTTTGGCCGATGAATCGGTTTGTATTGGTCCGGCGAACCCCCGCGAAAGCTATTTAAATATGCCCGCTATTATTGCGGCCGCCGAAGTCACGGATGCAGAAGCCATTCACCCTGGATATGGTTTTTTGGCTGAGAATGCAGACTTTGCTGAGCGTGTCGAAAAAAGTGGTTTTGTGTTTATCGGTCCTCGTGCTGATACGATTCGCCTGATGGGTGACAAGGTCACTGCGAAAAAAACCATGATCGAGGCTAATGTACCAGTGGTACCAGGCTCGGCAGGGGCATTGCCCGATGACCCAGAGGAAATCATTCGCATTGCTCGTGATATTGGTTACCCCGTCATTGTCAAAGCTTCTGGTGGCGGAGGCGGGCGCGGTATGCGTGTTGTTTTCACCGAGGGGGCTTTATTGAATGCGGTGGCGACAACTCGTGCTGAAGCCGAAGCGGCATTTGGTAACCCTGACCTCTACATGGAAAAATACCTGCAAAATCCTCGCCATATCGAGATTCAGGTATTGGCCGATGGTAATGGTCATGCGGTTTGGCTCGGTGAGCGCGATTGCTCTATGCAGCGCCGTCACCAAAAAGTGATCGAAGAAGCACCCGCTCCTGGTATTCCGCGCAAGCTGATCGAACGCATTGGTGATCGCTGTGTGGATGCATGCCGTAAGCTCAACTATCGCGGTGCGGGGACGTTTGAGTTTCTCTACGAGGATGGCGAGTTTTATTTTATCGAAATGAATACGCGCATTCAGGTAGAGCACACCATTACCGAGATGGTTACCGGTATTGATTTGGTGCAGCAGCAGATCCTGATTGCTGCCGGTGAAAAATTCACTTTGCGCCAGCGTGACATCCAATTCAAGGGGCATTCTATCGAATGTCGTATCAACGCCGAAGATCCATTTAAATTTATTCCTAGTCCTGGACATATCTCCAAATGGCATACACCAGGGGGCCCAGGGATTCGTATGGACTCGCACGTGTTTGCTGGTTATACCGTGCCTTCGAACTATGATTCCATGATTGGTAAGCTGATTAGCTATGGCGAAACGCGTGAGCAGGCGATTGCTCGCATGGACATTGCTTTATCAGAAATGATCGTCGAAGGGGTGAAAACCAATATTCCACTTCATCGTGAGCTCATGCAAGACCCACAGTTTCAGTCGGGCTCGTTTAGTATCCACTATCTTGAAGAAAAATTGGCAAAACGCCCTTAATGGCGAACTCGCGGTAAAATATAAAGCAGGGGCTTGCCTCTGCTTTTATTTTTTGGAAAACACCTTATGCGTGAAATCGTTTTATTATGTGCGGAAGAGCAGGCAGAACAGGTTTCTGATGCCTTGCTTGAACTAGGCGTTTTGTCTGTTTCAGTAGAAGACGCTGATGAAAATACCGATGCGGAGTCCCCGCTTTATGGCGAGCCTGGTTTAGAACCCGAGGTCTTTGCTTGGCGACGTAATCGGGTAGTGGCGTTGTTACCCGAGGACGCGGATGCCGCCGAAATGGTTCAGCAATTGCGCGACCACCAGATATTAGATGTTGACGAGGGGGATTGGCATGTACGAGATGTGCCGGATAACGACTGGGTTCGCTTAACGCAGTCCCAGTTTGGTCCGATTGAGGTCGGCGAGCGTATTTTGATCGTACCGAGCTGGCACGCCGAAGACGCTGTGGCGCAACAGGCGCAAAGCGAAGGCAAAGTGTGTATTCAGCTGGATCCAGGCTTGGCTTTTGGTACGGGGAGCCACCCCACCACCCATCTATGTTTAGAGTGGTTATCAGAGCATTTGCAAGCTGGACAAACCGTTTTAGACTATGGGTGTGGTTCAGGCATTTTAGCGATTGCAGCAAAGAAGCTGGGTGCTGGACATACTGATGGGGTGGATGTGGATGAACAAGCGGTGTTTTCCACACAGGCAAATGCGCAAAACAATAGTGTGTATGTGAATGCGATGTTGCCAGGAGATTTGCCCGAGCAACAATATGATGTAGTGGTAGCGAATATTTTAGCTAACCCCCTGAAAATCCTTGCGCCGATGTTAGCAGCACGCGTTAAACCCGGTGGTTTTTTAGTGTTGGCCGGTATTTTTGAGTGGCAAACGGCAGAGATGCAAGAGGCTTATAGCGATTATCTGCATTTAACCCCTTGGCGTGAACGCGAGGGTTGGATTGGTTTGGTGGCGCATAAGCAAAACTAATCGTTAGGCTAAGGGCTCATGATCGAATTAACTACCCAATGTCCGCAATGTCATACACGCTTTGACTTAACGCTGGCGCAGCTGCAACAGCGTAAGGGGTTATTTCGTTGTACACATTGTGCGCATATTTTCGATGCGTATGATTCGGTGGTGGAGCCACAGGCAGCAACCATAACAGAGCCGACAGCTGTTACCCCACCGTCATCGCCGAGTGGTCTTAGGCACCATTTTATTGGGGAGGCCCCTTTAGCCTCAGGCGTACCCCTGACTCAAAAAGCATCAGCTCCTGAAACGCGTGTCCCTCTATCCGAGCCACAGCTGCATGGCGCGCCACTCAAAGTGGTAGACACAGAGCCCACAGAGTCGCCGGTGCGGGTGGTATTGGATCACTCTGAGCGGCGCCAGCAGTTAACCGAACCCGAATGGTATGTAGGCGAGCGAGTCGAGCTAGAAGTGTCCCATCGGTCTTTGCCAAGCGCCGCGCCTGTTTCGGCATGGGGGCGTTTATTTTGGCAACTGTTGGTTGGCGGATTATTTATCATCACCGTGATGCAGTTGGTTTATGTGTATCGAGCCCAGATAGCAAATAGCGTGGCATTTACACGACCAGTCTTACAGACCCTATGCGATGCGGTGGGTTGTGATGTGCCTTATATGCGCGAAGTCGAAGCCATCGAGGTTTTGCATAGTGCTTTGCAGTTGCAGCCAGCTACTGAGCCTTCTAAAAAAAGCACTTACTTACTACAGTTACAACTAAAAAATCATCTCGCATGGCCGCAAGAGTGGCCGACATTGGTGCTAAGTTTTACGGATGCCTCAGCGGCAGTGTTAGCGACAATAGCTGTTACACCGGAGCAGTATTTGCCAGCTAGCCAGCGTTTACGTCCTTTTGCTGCAGGGCAGCAATATGCTGTGCGACTACCTGTGACCATTCCTAATAAAAAAATTAACGGTTTTACCGTGGAAAAATATTATCCATAAAGGTTTTTATATTTATGTCTAAGCGGATTTTAGTATGCGGGTCTTTGGCGTTTGATTCGATTGCTGTCTTTGAAGGGCACTTTAAAGATCATATTTTGCCAGATAATGTGCAAGCGCTCAGCGTGTCTTTTTTTGTGCCTGCGTTACGTAAAGAGTATGGAGGGTGTGCGGGTAATATAGCGTATAACCTACACCTATTGGGCGCTCAAGCGGTGCCGGTAGGGGTGGTTGGAGCCGATGGCATCGAATATGTTGAGCGCTTTAAACAGCTGGGTATTGATACGAGTATGATGCAAGTGCGCGAGGACTTATTTTCTGCCCAGTGCTTTATTACGACAGACTTAGATAGTAACCAAATTGCCTCATTTCATCCTGGGGCGATGCTGCATTCGGCGGCCAATGATTTATCTGGTCAGCAGGCGGCGTGGGCGATCGTGGCGCCAGACTCCAAAGACGGGATGTTTGCTCACGCAGAACGCTTACACGCCCAAGGTACGCCGTTTATTTTTGACCTTGGGCAAGCCATGCCTTTATTTGAGGGTGAGGACTTAGCGCGGATGTTAGCGTTATGCTCTGTGCTAACCGCTAATGAGTACGAGGCTGAAGTGATTGTGCAACGGACGGGGCGCTCCATGGCGGATATTGCCAAAAATTTACAAGCTGTTGTTGTCACTAAAGGCGCTAAAGGTGCTACGCTATATGTGAATGGTGAAACCGTGGAGATTGCACCGGTTCCTGTGTCAAAGGTAGCCGATCCCACGGGGTGTGGTGATGCGCATCGGGCGGGCTTATTGCATGGTCTGACCGAGGGCTGGGACTGGTATGAGTCCGCTTGTTTGGGCAATGTAATGGGTAGTTTGAAGATCTCCTCTAAAGGCCCACAAAATCATCAGCCGACAGCGGCACAGATTCAGCAGCTTTTGCAGCAGCACTATGATATAGAAAAAACCATCGGTGCGTAATCAATAGGGCCTAAAGGCCCGCTGGAGTTGTTATATGATGGAACAAACACAAAAAACGCGTTGGCGTATGCTGTGGTTAGGTATGGCTGTCGCTAGTGCGGTATTGGTATCGGGTTGTGCGAATCAATCCGCTTCGGGTTCAGTGTATACCTATGGTCAAGCACAAAATGAGCAAATTGTGCGCTTAGGTACGGTACAGTCTGTGCGCTACGTTACGATTCAGTCAGAGCAGCCCTCGGGGTTTGGGGGGGTGTCCGGTGCCGCTGTGGGTGGGGTGGCTGGTAGCACAATTGGCGGTGGGCGCGGTAATATTCTTGCTACGATGGGCGGTGCCATCCTTGGTGGGCTTGCTGGAAATGCGATTGAGAATAAAACGCAAAAACGTCAGGGCATAGAGATTACAGTGCAGATGGATAATGGTGAAACTCGCGCTATAGCCCAAGAGGCCGATGTGATGTTTACGGCTGGCCAGCGTGTCAGAGTGCTTAGCGGGAACGGCCCGACACGTGTAACGCCGCTTTAATCGCGTTCTTATTTGCCATGAAAAATCGCCCTATGTAAAGGGCGATTTTTTTATTCGGGTTTAGAGCCCGCCTAGGGTCATGCTTAACCGCTGCACCACCATATTGGCGACTTGTAAAATGAGTAAAACAATCAGCGGAGAAAAATCGATAGCGCCCGTAGCAGGAAGATGGCGACGTATGGGTTCCATAATCGGTCGCGTCAGTGCCTGTAATAAAGGCATAGCAGGAGCAGTGGGATTAACCCAAGATAAAATCACCTGGATCAATATCAACCACAATGCTGTATTTAGCCCCCATTTAATCACGGTGAGCACGCCAGCTAACGCAAGGCCGACAAGCTGAGAAGCAGCCACGATAGACTGATGTAAAAGGAGCAAACTCACAACCAAATACACTACAGCACAAAGCCAGGCAGCCAGCAAGCTAGGAAGATCCAGATAGCGTCGAGGGGATACGAGCTTTTTTAAAGGTTGCACAGCCCAGTCTGTGACTTGAATAACCGCTTGTGAATAGGGGTTAAAGGGAGGCATTCTGACGGCAAATAGCCAGGCTCGGAAGATAAATGCAATACCTAGCAGTGATAAGCCGATATGCACAATAAAGTACAAAATATCATTAAACATGCTGTAAGTGTCTATGGTTAGTCTTCGTCTTCATTACTGTATGGGTAAGGCCAGTGTCCGGCGGGGTTCGGTTCGGTTTTTACTGGTTGGGCAGGGGGTAGTTCAGAAACCGTCATGCTTGGTTCTCCTTTTTAATAAAATAAAAAAGCGTAGATATAGTATACCTACGCTTATGGGCTCACGTCAGTTAATTGATTAAGCGGGAGCTTGGGTTAACTGGGGGGATAAGGGAGCATTTTTGGATTTTTCGAGTAATTGAACGAGTGCGTCATGTTTAACCGGGCCAAAACCACGAATGGTTTGTGCATGACGTACATAAGTTAGACACTGCTCAAAGTTATGTGTGGAAAGCTGTTGAGCGATGTCCTCAAGGCGCTGCATAAAAACATCGCGTGCTTGGCGCTCTAAACGTCGCTCAGCTTGGTAGCCAAAGGGGTCGAGCCAACTACCGCGTAGAGCTTTGGCTTTGGCAAGAACAGGGAATAGGGCTTGTACCCATTGCCCGAGCTGACGTTTAACTGGGCGACCGTGACTACCTAAACGGCTGATCCAAGGGGGAGCCATATGAAAGTTCAATTGAAAATCTCCCTCAAACTGCTCTTGGAGCTGCTGTTTAAAAGAAGGAGCACTGTATAAGCGTGCTACCTCGTATTCATCCTTGTAAGCCATGAGCTTATACAAGCTGTGTGCTGCTTGTAAGCTAAGCGTCTCTGACGTGGGGTTCAGGCGTTGTTCGGCTTGTTGCAAGCGCTCAATCAGCGTTTGAAAACGTTGGGCGTAGGCCGCATTCTGGTAGGCTTGCAAACGTGGTACATACAGGGCTAAAGCTTCAGCCACGGTGGTCGGGCGTTGTGTGTGACTAGGGGCTGGAGCGAGGAGCTGTTGCACTTGCTCTGGCGCAGCGACCCATAAGCGCCCTACATCAAAAGCAAGTTGATTGGCTTGTACGGCAACCCCATTTAGCTCAATGGCGCGCTCAATAGCTGCCAGTTGTAAAGGGATGGCGCCGTGTTGCCAAGCAATGCCAAGCATTAGCATATTAGAAAGAATGCTGTCTCCAAATAGTTGTTGTGCCAGGTCGTGGGCATCGACATGGATGCTGTTTTGGGCGCCGCCGTGCTGTACGAGCTGCTCTACGAGCGCTTTTCGTGGGAGCTGCACATCCGGTTGCCGTGTAAATTCAGAGGTGGGCGCTAAATAGCTATTGATAAACAGTTGCGTTTTGTTGGGGGCAATACATTGGGACGCTGCAGGATGGCTGGAAGCAACACTATCGCATAAAACGGCCACATCCGCTTGCTGTTGATCAATGCGTACCACACCTGCCGGATGTTGGTCTTTGGATAAACGGACATGACTAATCACTGTCCCGCCTTTTTGAGCTAAGCCTGTCATATCTAAGACCGAAGCCGCACGTTGCTCTAGGTGGGCAGCCATCGCGACAATGGCTCCAATCGTAATCACACCTGTGCCGCCAATACCGGCAACGATCAAGTTACAGGAAGCAGGAGCAATGGTGGGCACTGCCACGTGCTCAAGCGCTTGCTGGATATGATGATGTAAATGCTGGCTGTCCATGGTAGTGGCTTTTTTAGGCTCGGCATTTAGCACTGAAACAAAACTGGGACAAAAGCCTTCCACACAGCTGTAGTCTTTGTTGCAGCTCGATTGGTCAATTGCACGTTTACGACCGAGTTCAGTTTCTAAGGGGATAATAGATAAACAGTTGGATTGCACCCCGCAGTCACCACAACCCTCACAGACCTCTGGGTGAATATAGATACGACGTTTAGGGTCAGGGTACGCCCCTTTTTTGCGACGTCGACGCTTTTCTGCAGCGCAGGTTTGATCGTGGATTAATACGGTTACCCCTGGAATTTCACGAAGCTCGCGCTGCAAGCGGTCCAGCTCTTGGCGTGGATAGACGTGAACACCAGCCGGCAAAGGCACACCCTTGTAGCGGCTAGGTTCATCTGTGGTGATGACCACTTTTTGGACACCCTCACCGATCACTTGCTGACAAATCCGTGGTACCGAGATAGGACCATCTACGGGTTGGCCCCCCGTCATGGCTACCGCATCATTAAAGAGGATTTTATAGGTGATATTGGTTTTAGCGGCAACGGCTTGGCGAATAGCCAGATAGCCAGAATGAAAATAGGTGCCTTCACCCATGTTTTGGAAAATATGAGCTTGATCCATAAAAGCAGAGGCACCGATCCAATCTGTTCCCTCGCCCCCCATCTGTGTCAGCCCCTGTGTGTCTCGATCCATCCACGATGCCATGTAGTGACAGCCCACACCTGCTAAGGCTTTGCTACCCGTTGGAACTTTGGTGGAGCTGTTGTGGGGGCAGCCAGAGCAAAAATAAGGGCGGCGGCTGAGTCCAAAATGATCTAAAGCTTTAACGGTGGGGGTAGGGCAGTGCGAGTGAAGTTGATGATCCCATTGGACCAGCTGATAATGGTTAAGCCATTCACCCAGAGCATTTTCAACAATAGATGGACTTAATTGCCCAAAACTGGGGACAAGCGGCTTATTTGTGGCGAGCTGTTTGCCATGGATAGTAGGCCGCTCTGGTAGATCGAAGAGAAGATTTTTGATTTGCGCCTCGATAAAGTCGCCTTTTTCTTCGATAACAAGAATATGATCCAAGCCTTGGGCAAACGCATAGAGGCTATCAGGCACCATAGGCCACATCAGCCCCACTTTATAATGCCGGATTGGGGGTAGCTGATGCTGAGCGCGTAGCTGTTGTATGGCTTCTAGGGTGTCCAGCGTACTTTTGCCGGTGGTGATAACACCGATTTTTGCATCGGGTGCTGGATCAAGTAGTTTATCTAAAGGGTAGTGGCGTGCAAATTCTTGTACGGCTTGTAAACGATTTTCTATGTGTTGCTCAATGGTAGGTGTTAAAAAATCGCGAGCATTATAGCTACGGGCAAACTTAGAAGGGGTGTTCACCAAATCAAAGGTTGGCACCTCTAAAATGGGCACTGAGCGTCCGCTTTCTACGGTTTCTGTTACGGCTTTAAAACCAACCCAAGCCCCCGAGTAACGGGATAAGGCCCAGCCCCATAAGCCAAAATATTCGTATTCCTCCACGGAGCTAGGGTGCACAATGGGCATACGCAAATGACGCAGCGCCTGTTCGCTACTATGAGGAATGGAAGAGGAAACTCCAACATGGTCATCGCCAACGACCACGAGCACGCCACCCTGATGGCTTGCCCCCGCGGCATGCCCATGATGCAAAGCGTCGCCGGCACGATCCACGCCAGGCCCTTTGCCATACCACATGCCAAAAACACCATCGACTTTTTTTTCTGGGTGGGTGTCAAGCTGTTGGGTGCCCATCATCATGGAGGCGGCTAAGTCTTCGTTAATCGCAGGTTGAAAGCGAATGCGTGCTGCATCTAATTCTTTTTTAAAACGCCACATGGTGGTGTCTACACCACCTAATGGCGAACCACGATAGCCCGAAACAAAACCAGCGGTATGACGCCCCTCGGCGTGGTCGCGACGAGCCTGACTCAGTAACAGGCGCACTAATGCCTGGGTGCCTGTTAAAAAAATACGCCCCGAGGTCGCCGTGATCGAGTCTTTTAGTTGATAGTCTTGATTGATGTTATTTTGCATGATGAAAACCTCCACTCCTATAGCTTTCATCATAAGGATTTACCTGTAGATTATTTTTGCGTTGTTATTGCGTAAAATCCCTATAAAACGAAACAAACATTTCAAAAAGGAGGAAATATGGATACGATCAATTTAAAAATCTTGCAATGCTTGCAAAAAGATGGTCGTGCCTCGGCTCAGCAGGTGGCCGATCAAGTGGGGTTGTCAACGGCACCGGTATGGCGGCGTATTAAAGCGCTCGAAGAACAAAAGGTCATCACTGGCTATCATGCTGCAGTAGATAGAAATAAAGTAGGGCTCCAAAGCTGCATGTTTACTCAGATTAGTTTAGATCGGCATTCAGCAACGATGGTTGATACATTTATTCAAGCCGTAAAAGACACACCAGAAATACTGGCTTGTTATGCGGTAACAGGGGATGCTGATTTTCTGTTAAAGATTGTGGTTCCCAGCCCAGAAAGCTATGATGATTTTATGCACCGGTTTTTTTTCAATCTGCCAGGTGTGAGACAGACGCGTACGATTGTGGCGCTCAAAGAAATCAAAAATCAAATGCAGTTACCTTTGTTTTAATGCCGTCCCCCACTTTTTATAGGGCTAGGTTAGAATTTGATTTTCACATGGATTTTTAATAGGACAGGGTATGATGCCGTTACGTATGTTGCGAGGCTTAGGTGTAATCATAGTTGGCGGCGTGGTGGCAGCGTGTGGTTCGTTTCCGCCTCCTCCTGCACCAGCGCCTGAAACGGATCCCACGCAGGTTTGTCAGCCTGTGGCTGAGGATGATCCTTTGGTGGGCAATTGGCTCAGCAAACGGAGCCAAAAAGGGGTGGTGGGTGAGCTGCGTACTTTATTTACTCTGCAGGCCGATGGCCGCATGCTGTATACAGAACAGCTTAAGCGTCCGCGTCAACCATCACAGGGGCTGAGCGAAAGCGGTTGCTGGTGGCGAGACGGTGATGTGTTGGTGTTAAAAACTTTAGAATCAAATGGGGTGCCGGTTGATGCAGACGACCCGATTTATACCAATACGTATGCAATTAGCCATCGCAGCACGGACAAGCTACGTTTGCGTGGTAGCGATGGCATAGAGCACAATACAGAGCGTACCTCACAAGGCTATCGGTTACCTTTTTAATAAAAATAGGCGCTGTGCTCAGCGCCTATAACACCACGATGCGATTAAGCCGTGATCTGGTGCAGACGCGCTAAAACGGCCTCTTTACCAATCAGAGCCAATACAGCATCAACCGCTGGGGTTTGTTTTTGCCCTGTCACCGCGACACGTACTGGGATACCTAATTTTGGCATTTTAATATTATTGGCAACCAAGGTCTCTTTGATAACAGCGGCGATGTTCTCTGTGTGCCAATCTTCTACAGCAGTCAAGCGTTGCGCAAAATCACGCAAAATGGCTTTGGCATCATCGGTGAGAATTTCAGCTTGGAGCTCTGCGCTAGCGGGGCTAAAAGGCGCACAAAACAGCATGGCACCCTGAGCAAGATCGTTTAGGGTCTCGGCACGGTCTTTTAACAGATCCATCACAGCGGTTAAATTGACCGCATTGGGGCTACCCCCTAGTTTTTCAATACGGGGAGCAACCAAGTCGGCTAGCTCGGCGCTGTTGCGCTGTTTGATATAGTGCGCATTGACCCAATTGAGCTTTTTGGGATCCCACTGCGAAGCCGATTTACTGAGACTTTTGGTGTCAAACCATTCGATGAATTGCTCTACGGAGAAAATTTCATCGTCCCCATGGCTCCAGCCTAAGCGGGCCAGATAGTTCACCATGGCTTCAGGTAAATACCCTTGCTCATGATAATCCATAATATTGACCGCCCCGTGGCGCTTGGAGAGTTTTTCACCATCTGGACCCAAGATCATGGGGACATGACCATACACGGGAACCTGAGCGCCTAAGGCCTCGAGAATGACGATTTGCCGTGGGGTGTTGTTGACGTGGTCATCGCCACGAATAACATGGGTGATGCCCATATCCCAGTCATCGACCACAACACAAAAGTTATAAGTGGGGGTGCCATCGGCGCGAGCAATAATCAGGTCATCGAGCTCTTCGTTGGCAATGGTGATACGCCCTTTTACCAAATCATCCCAGCTTGTGACCCCGTCTTTGGGGGTTTTAAACCGCACAACCGGTTTGCGGTCTGCAGGAATAGGGGGCAAGGTTTTTCCGGGCTCTGGGCGCCATGTGCCGTCATAGCGGGGTTTTTGACCCAACACGCGGGCTTTTTCGCGCATGGCCTCTACCTCTTCGGGGCTGCTATAGCAATAATAGGCATGACCGCTCTCTAGGAGCTGGTCAATGACTTCGCGGTGACGGTCGGTGCGTTGCATCTGATAGAAGGGGCCTTCATCTGCATGCATGCCTAGCCAGTCCATACCCTGTAAAATGGCTTGCACAGCTTCAGGAGTAGAGCGCTCAAGATCCGTGTCCTCGATACGTAGCACAAATACCCCATTGTGGTGTTTGGCAAAAGCCCACGAAAATAAAGCAGTACGAGCTCCGCCCAGGTGCAGGAACCCTGTGGGCGAGGGAGCAAAACGAGTACGAATAGTAGTAGTCATAAATCTAATAGCAGCCAAAAGAAGAGAAAATCCACCGTAAGGGTGAATTGATATGGTCTTATTTTAATAGACTGTGGCAAATCTCGCAGAACTAACTGCTTTGATAAGGGAATGGTTATGGTGTTAACACATCGTTTCGCCGCATTGTTTGATCCGAAAACGGTAGTGACCGTGTGTAGTCCCGATTGTGCGGAGCATTTGAGCTTTCATGAAAACGCGGCCGTATATCGGGTATGTGCGCCCGCAGGGCAAGGGCAACCTCTACAGGGACTAAAGGCCATCCATAGTGAGCGAGTGGATTTGGTGGTGATATGTGTGCCGGCCGAACAGCTACTCGAGGTATTAAACCAGCTAAGCCCCTATCAACCGCGGTTTTTGGTGCTGTTAACCCACCCAAGTAGTCAGCCCTATAGTGCAGAGATGCAAAAGCATTTGGGCGCGTGGGCTAAACAGCAGCATTGCAAAGTGTTGGGGCCACGCTCTTTGGGTTTGATACGACCGCCTGTAGCATTAAATGCTAGTATTCAGCCACGTTGGCCCAAAACAGGTAAAGTGGCTTTGATCTCGCAATCACGCACTGTTACTACAGCGGTGTTAGATTGGGCTGAAGATGCCAACGTTGGGTTTTCCACCGTGGTGGACCTTGGCGAAGAAACCGATATTGATTTGGCGGATATGTTGGATTTTTTAGCCACGGACAAACAAACCGATAGTTTGGTGTTGTACTTACATAGTTATCCCACATCACGCCGTTTTGCTAGCGCCCTGTATGCTGCTGCGGCCACAAAGCCTATTATTGTGCTAAAAGCAGGGGGGCAGGATAACAGTGTGGCGCTGCGAGCCCGTGAAGAGGTATTTAATGCGTTAATGCGACGTGTGGGCGCTATCCGGATTCGCTATCTGATGCAGCTTTTTGCTGCAGTTAAAATCCTTAGCTTAAAAAGACGGCTAAAAGGTTCACGCATTGCGATTATTGCCAATGGTGATGGGATTGCCCAGTTAGCATTAGCGATTATGCGCCATAATGCTACCGTTCACTTAGCACCATTAAGTGCAGAAACCCAAGCGGCTTTAGCTGCGGTGACCCTGACGACTGACCAAATTACAAACCCCATTATTCGTTATGCACCGATCACGGTGGATGTGGTTGAGCAAGTCATCCCAGTGTTGATTAAAGATAAGCAGGTAGACGGGGTATTGGTGCTCATTGCGCCTGACCCTTATGCTGATCTAGAGGCTGTGACCGAAGCACTGATTTCCATCAGTCTTAAGCAGTATAAGCCGGTGGTCAGCTGCTTGTTAGGGGAAAAAACCATGCGCCCATTACGACAGCGTTTGGACCAGGCGGGGATCCCCGCTTTGCGCACTGCTGATGCTGCCATGGAAGCCCTTAATATTTTGGCTTCGTATCATTATAACCAGCAGCTTGCTCAGCAAATTCTGCCAGCGTATCCGCTGGGGCGTCCAGCGAATATTGAGGCTGCTAGGCAGCTTGTACAGTCGTTACAAGAACACGGAGTGCGGCATCTGGATGAAATGGACAGCGCCCAGCTTTTGGCATGCTTTCATGTGCCGATATTAACGCAAGCCAGTCCCTATACCGTACCCACTCTGCCGCCGGTCTGTATTCACATGTATACCGATGCCCAGTATGGGCCGTTTATGGTGTTTGGGGCCGCCTATGGGGATTTGGATTTTATTAGTCAGCGCACGGCCGTGGAGCTGCCTCCTCTAAATCGAAATCTAGCTCGATTGTTGATTGAGCGGGCGCCGATTTGGTATGAACGTTTACACGATATCGCCGGCGAGTCTATTTTTACGCAGCTACAGCAAACCCTAGAAAAAATTTCCGAGCTCATCAGCGAATTGCCCGCGATCAAGAGCATCCAGATCGACCCGTTGTGGCTTAGCCCTAGTGGTTTGTATTGCTCGCAAATTAAAATTGAGCTGCACCCGCAGGTGTCATGGTTAAGCCCAGAAAATCTCGGCTACCCGCACATGGCCATTCACCCGTATCCTCGTCATTTAGTGCAGCATCACCATTTTGATGATGGACAGCCGTGGGTTTTACGCCCAATTCGCCCCGAGGATGCGCAGCCTTTACAAGATTTTGTGCGGGGTTTATCGGCAGAGTCCCGTTATATGCGCTTTGTGTCAATGATGAAAGAGCTGAGCCCATCGATGTTAGCGCGTTATACCCGCATTGATTATGATCGCGAGCTGGCCCTGATAGCAACCATTGATAGCGGGCAGGCGGGCACGGAGCAAGTCATTGCTTTTGTGCATTATTTACGTAATAGCGACGGTCGTGGGGCGGAA
Organism: Paenalcaligenes sp.; assembly: GCF_030152715.1. Taxonomy (NCBI): domain Bacteria; kingdom Pseudomonadati; phylum Pseudomonadota; class Betaproteobacteria; order Burkholderiales; family Alcaligenaceae; genus Paenalcaligenes; species Paenalcaligenes sp. The sequence continues at coordinate 2,178 of NZ_JASLIX010000022.1, read as the reverse complement.
TATGCGTTGGTTGTTGCCGATGACTGGCAGCGCTATGGATTGGGAACGCAGCTGATGCGAGCCTTAATACAAGAGGCCAAACAACAGCGATTGAGCTACATAGATGGTTATGTATTGGCGACCAATGATGGCATGTTGGGGCTATTAGCCAAACTCGGCTTTAAAAGCGAGGTGGATCCTTATGATCCGGGTTTGCGCCGAGTTTGGTTGGATTTAACGAGTTAGTCTACACGGACTAAAACACGCTTTAAAAACTGGGAGATGGCGCTGACCTCCTCGGCGCACACCGAGTGCGGCATAGGGTAGGTATGCCATTCGATGTCATAGCCTAGCTCGTTAAGACGCTGACGTGATTCTTCGGCACGTATTAATGGAACCACGGGATCCTGCTGCCCATGAGCCATAAAAATAGGCGTGTTTTGGTTGGCAGCGTGGCGCTCAGCAGCGACCTTATCGGCCAAGGGAAGATACCCCGATAAACACACCATCCCAGCGAGTTTTTCCTCAAGGCGTAAGCCCGTCTGTAGTGTCATCGCACAACCTTGTGAAAAACCCGCCAGTACTATGCGCTCAGTGGGGATACCCCGTGCGTTTTCACGGGCGATCAATGCTTGTACAAGCTGTTGCGACTCGCGTAAGCCTTTTTCGTCCTCGTGGCGTACTAAGTCCATCATGTATAAATCATACCAAGCGCGCATGGGCATGCCGCCGTTGATCGTGATAGGCATAATGGGGGCGTGAGGAAACACAAAGCGGATAGGAATATCATCGACCTTGAGTTCGGGCACAATAGGGGCAAAATCATTGCCGTCAGCGCCTAAACCATGTAGCCAAATAACAGAAAACTCAGGTTGATTTGAGGTGGTAATTTCAATACATGCTAATTCGGTACTCATGCCTTCTCCGCTTGTTCAACAATGGTTTTAATCGTTTGAAAAAGTTGACGATAGTGCTTACGGCTGGGCGCTTTGTTTTCGGGCAGGGTGGCATTTTGTTGTGCCTCTTTGCGTGCGCTACGTACCGTGGTCCTAAAGGATTGAGGATCAGCCAAAGGGAATTCGTCAAAAAATTGGGTAAGCGCCTTATCATCGCGTAACAGCAAGTCGCGCAAGGCTTCGATGCGGTGCATGGCTTTAGCCTGTTCTTTGGAGCCATTTTCCCAAATATCGAGCTGGTGTCGAATGGCATCAGCATCTTCATGGCGCATTAACTTGCCCACGTATTGTAATTGGCGTCGTTTGCCCTCACGTGCAGTAATACGTTGCGCATCCTTGATGGCAACCCGTAAGGTCTCACTTAGGTTAAGCTTATTAAGTTTTTCATTTGATAACTCGATGAGTTGTTTGCCCAACTCTTGTAGAGCATGCATATCACGCTTTACTTGTGATTTGCTCGGGCCATAATAGCCATTTTCATCGGGTTCTAAGTATTTTTCGGTCATAATAAAAATAAGTACCAGCGGAAATTGAATGCCGCTTTATTTTAAAGAGTATCCATGAGCCAGTCTTCTATTTCTTCTTTGCCCATATCTGAAAACCAATCTCGTTTTTGTCAGCTCGCTGAAGACGTTTTGGTGTATGCAAAACAACTCGGGGCTTCTGATGCCGCCGTGGAAATTGCTGAAAACCAAGGTCTATCTGTGGCCGTGCGTCACCAAGATGTGGAAACGGTGGAGCAAACCCGAGATCGCTCCCTTAGTGTAACGGTTTTTGCTGGCAATAAGCGTGGTTCGGCGTCGACGTCGGATTTTTCCCCTAAAGCTATCGAGGATACCGTAGCGGCGGCTTGGCATATTGCGCGTTACACGGCCGAGGATCCGATGGCTGGTTTGCCAGACCCCGAGGATCTGGCTTTGGACTACCCGGACTTATCTTTGTTTACCCCATGGCAGATTGATGCAGGCTTAGCCGCGCGCTTGGCTGTGCGCGCAGAGCGAGCGGCGTTGCAAGCCAGTCCGCTCATCACCAACAGTGAAGGCGCGTCAGTAGATACTAATGTGGGACATTTTGTGATGGCCAATAGCCATGGATTTTTAGGTGGCTACCCGTATAGTCGTTACAGTATTTCAGCTACGCCTATTGCCGAAAATGACCAAGGGATGCAAAGAGACTATTGGTACACTGTAGCGCGTAAGCCACGTTTGTTGGATACGCCGGAATCGGTAGGGCGTATCGCCGC
>NZ_JASLIX010000093.1:0-4403 GCF_030152715.1 Paenalcaligenes sp. | reverse complement strand
CTGGCTTGTCAGGACAGGTTTGGGTAGAAGCAGCCAAGCAAGGAAAATGGGATTTTCTATCCGTTGTTGTAATTGGCTCGTTGGACTATCAGGATCCGTATTGTGAATGGCAACGTCGCCGAGAAATGGATGAGGATGGGGTGTTGTTGGTGCGTCCCGATGGTGTGATTGCTTGGCGTCAATTGCAGGCTGGTCACTTATCCGTTGAGACTGCGTATCAACGCCTGCAAGAAGTGATGAATCAAGTGCTAGCGAAATAGGCATAGCGCATATTTACTGCATGTTTTTTTGATAACTATGTCTACCCCCTCTTCCCCTTATAAAAAATCACAAAGTCTAGCCAGAGGTTTAGCGCTGTTGCAAGCGTTGAGTACATTCGCCTCAGGGGCTGCGTCGATTAGTGAGCTTAGCCGTGCGACAGGAATACATCGCACAACGGTAAAACGTTTATTACAAACCTTGATGGAAGAGGGGTATATCACGTGTAGCCCATCAGATAATAGCTACCGATTGGGTTATCAGGTACGGCAGTTAGGCGAGGGTTTTAAAGACGAGGATTGGGTCACGGAAATTGCGACACCGGCGATTGGAGATCTATTGCAGCATACCTTGTGGCCTTCGGATTTATGTACGCTTGATGGCTCGGCGATGATAATACGGGAAACCACGCACCGTTTTAGCTCCTTGTCTTTTCATCGGTCGATGGTACGCAGAAGGCTACCTTTATTAACGACAGCAGCGGGACGGGCTTATTTTTGCTTTTGTTCTGAAGAGGAGCGGCAGCAATTACTGGCTTTGATTAAGCTTGAGTCTACACCTCAGGCTCAGCTTGCCGAAGACCCTGTATTTTTACGTCAGCTTATTGATAAAACCCAACGTCGAGGCTATGCCAGTAATGAAGGGGATTGGGGCAAAGAAAGCCGTATTGCGGCGATTGCTTTACCTGTTTTCCATCAAAATCGTGTGTTATCTACCATTAATTTGGTTTTTTTGAAAAAAGTGCTAACTCCAGAGGCTGCTGCTGCTCGTTATTTAAGTTACTTAAAAGAGACAGTAGCAAAAATAGAGGAGCAGTTAGCGGGCAGTTAGCACTTTTAAACAGCGATGTTAGACAGTAATAGGGGTGGCTGATAGCGTATAAAACGCACCCCCCATATACAGTAGGGCCGTTGCCGCTTCGTTACTTTGGGTCGCTAGCACGTCGCATAAAAATGCGTAGTGTGTGCTTTCATCAAACACCTTAATCACGCGACAATCAAAGTTGGCTTTAGCACCCCCCAAAACGGGGGCACCGGTTACAAGCGTTTCCCACTGACCATGTTGAAAGCGATCTTGTGGTGCAATGGCTTTGCGCATGCCGGCAAAAATACAAGCTAATTCAGCTTGATCGCCAGCTAGGGCATTGATACAGAGTAAGCCACTTTGAAGAATTTGTTGCGCCGCATAGGTATTTTTATTGACAAAAGCGACCAGTCGTGCAGGTTCCGCCGTGACCGAGCAGACAGCCGTGGCGGTTAAGCCGGATGGTTGTTGCTGATGTAGGGTGGTGATAACCGTAGTGGCTGCCGCAAATTGGCGCATACCCAAGCGGTGCTCGTTTTCTTGGACGGCGGGCAAGTCTGCTAGGGCTGGGTTAGGAGCCCAGTCTAGCAGCTGATTAATATCTATATTCTGCATTAAAGTCATGATTGACCCTTGCTTATTTCACACCAAAAGGATTCGGGACTGGAAGCTTAGCACCGAGCAACTGCCCACCTAATAGATCACCGATATTGTCTTCGTTTTGTGTGATGTGGTTGGTCGCCACCAAAATATCACGCATTTGACGCTGTAGGGGGCTGCTGAGCCAAACACCACGGGTAGAGGTCTTTTTAAATAACATGTGAGCCGCCTCAAAACATTCTCCACCAGTAAACTGGTTGGTCGCAAAATGTTTGATACGAACGTCTAAGGGAACCAGTTCGCCTTTGGAGGCATAGCTCCATGCTTCATCCGTGTTGGCTAGGATGCGTGAAGCCGCTCCCAGAATTTTGGCGGACGCGGCGCCAAGGCGTTGGCGAATAAAGGGGTCGTTAACGGCGGCTCCCACGGCTTGATTCAGGTTCTGGCGGGGCACCATGTGTTCAATATAAAGGTCTTCCATACCGCGGGCCATACCGACCAATACCGAAGAAACCGCTGCGTAGAATACGTAGAAAAAGGGCATTTTATATAGGTTATTGACATGCCCATGGGTGGACTCATTGTAGTCACCGATCACATGACTACGGTAACTGGGAACAAACACTTTATTGACAACGAGTTTTTTACTGCCGGTTCCGGCAAGACCTACCACATGCCAGTCATCTACGATTTTGAGGTATTTGGCAGGCACCCAGAAAGAGCGGAACACCATGCCGCCGTTTTCTTGAACGCGGCCGCCTAAAAACGCACCACCCGCGGCGTGATCACAGCCGCTAGAAGTGAGCCATTCGCCGTTAAGTTCGTAGCCGCCTTCCACTGCAGTGACCTTACCAAAGGGGGCGTAGGAGGAAGAAATCAAAGCAGTAGGGTCTTCTCCCCATACTTCATCACCTACTTTGGGATCAAGCAAGCCAACCTCAAAAGGGTGTACGCCTAAAACCATGACATTCCACGCGCTGGAAGGACAGCCGCGACCAAGTTCCATTAGTACTTTGTTTAGTACGTTGGGACTCATCTCATAGCCACCCCAACGTTTAGGCTGAAGGATTTTAAAGAAACCCGCGTCTTGGAAGTCTTGAATGGTTTCTTTGGAAACCATGCGGTTTTTTTCTACCTCTGCCGCGCGTTCGCGTAGCGTAGGAATCAGCGCAATGGCGCGATCAATGATCTCTTGTGCACTTGGCGTTGTTGTTGACATTGTTCCATCCTTTGTGAATTTTGAGTTGCCTCATTTTAGGGATGGGCATTTTAAAAGCACAAAAAAAAATACCAAAGGTGCACTTAGTGCACCTTTGGTTGATGGTTTGGGTTAGTTAGTCGTGATTTTTAAGCGCCCTTAACACATACCACTTGTTTTAAAACATGTAGTACTTCGACGAGGTCTTTTTGATTATCCATGACCTCGTCAATGTCTTTGTAGGCGGCAGGTAGCTCATCAAGGACGGCGGCGTCTTTACGGCATTCCACACCTTCGGTTTGAGCGCGTAAATCGTCTACGGAAAAATGTTTGCGTGCGGCACTACGGCTAAATTTACGCCCTGCCCCATGGGCACAAGAGCAATAGGAATCAAGATTCCCCTTGCCACGTACAATATAGCTGCGCTGCCCCATGCTGCCTGGAATGACACCCAGATCGCCCTCGCGAGCACGAATGGCCCCTTTGCGGGTCACCCACAATTTGCGGCCAAAATGTTCCTCTTGCTCGACGTAATTATGGTGGCAATTAATGGCTTCTTGGGTGATTTGAAACGGTTTTTTTATATGGCGACGCATGGCAGCGATGGTTTTGTCCATCATGACACGTCGGTTTTCAAAAGCGTAGTCTTGAGCCCATTGGACTGCTTCTACGTAGTCTTTAAAATCATCGCTGTCATCGGGTAGGTAAGCTAAATCATTGTCAGAGAGCTGGATACCAAATGCTTCCATGCGCTTTTTAGCTTTTTCGATAAAGTAGCGTCCAATCAGATTGCCAATGCCACGTGAGCCTGAATGCAGCATGACCCACACATCGTCATTTTGATCTAAGCAGATTTCAATAAAGTGATTGCCTGATCCTAGCGTTCCGATTTGTTTTTGGGCGTTATTTTTTTCTAAGCGCGGGTGTTTGGCCGTGATGCGCTGAAGGCGCTGTGCTAGCTCGGGATCAAATTTTGGCATGTTCTTATGTTTGTGCGCGCCTCCTGCTCCTAAGGGCACATCACGTTCAATTTGGTGGCGGATAGGGGCGAGGTTGTCAGGCAGATCCGTGGCCTTGAGTGAGAGGCGTACTGCATTGATGCCACAGCCAATATCCACGCCAACGGCTGCCGGAATCACGGCGCTATCCGTAGCAATCACGCTGCCCACAATAGCACCAATACCTACGTGTACATCCGGCATGGCGACTACCCCATGACGATGAACAAAGGGCAGTTTAGAGACGTTTTTTAATTGCGCGAGGGCGGCGGGATCCATGGCATGAGTGCAGATTTTAATGGGACGCGCGTTTTGTTCTTGAATGACCTGTTTCATGGTTTTATGGATGAATCAAGAGGGATAGGAGGGTGCGCTTTTTATTGTTGTTGCAGCTACCCATTGAAGCCTACAGTATAACGTAGCCTTGAAATGTATCGAATCACCCCCATTTAGCTAAGCAATGTGATTAACCCACTTGTTTAGAAAGAGTCATCATGAGTCAAGTCGAACAACAAAATGCGGAAACCCTTGGTTTTCAAACAGAG
>NZ_JASLIX010000035.1:0-17482 GCF_030152715.1 Paenalcaligenes sp. | reverse complement strand
CGATGATGGCAGTACCGTCTACGCCACGGGCCCCTTATCGACCATGCCTTTGTTTTTAGCGTTCTTACCATTGATTTTAGTTATTGGCGTGAATGCGCTATTTACTTATTGGATCTTTCCTCTGACAGATTTTTCAGCGTTTGCCGATAAATTTCCTCACGTCGAACCCGCCAAAATGAAAGGGCTCTGGGCTTTGATTATTGCTCTGGTAAGTGCCTGTTTTACCCTTATTGTGACGCGATTAGGTCGTTGGGAAAACCTTAAAGAAACCGTCAACCAAGGTGTGTTCGGTTTTATGCTGCCTTTATTTAATACCGCATCAGAAGTGGGCTATGGTGCCGTGATTGCCGGCTTAGCCGGTTTTGCTCTGATTCGCGATGCCGTGTTAAACCTGACCCCCAGCAACCCCCTCATTTCCGAAGCCATCGCCATGAACGTATTAGCGGGCATTACCGGTTCCTCGTCTGGCGGGCTAAGTATTGCTTTACAAACCTTAGGCGCCGATTATTTAGCCATGGCTCAACAGGCCGGCATTAGCCCAGAACTCATGCACCGCGTTGCTGTCATGGCCGCTGGTGGATTCGACACCCTGCCCCACTGCGGCGCTATTATTACGCTTCTAGCTATTTGTAAGCTCAATCATCGTCAGTCCTATATGAATATCGCTATGGTAACAATGGTAGCCCCATTATTTGCCATCATTACTGTCATTACACTAGGGACCATATTTGGTAGCTTCTAATAAAAACGCTCCTCAAAGGGAGCGTTTCATTACACTTCTTACGAATAATATAGCAAAGCCTAGCCTACAATATTATTTCTTTTTCTACTCATGAATTACTACGACTGAACTGATGTCAACTCATCCAGCTTCTATTTACTGTGGAATCTCGATTTTTCTTCTTGGTTGCCTTGCATTAATTGCACCTAGTGGCTACTCCATCAGCGGCCTATTATTACTAGTAGGAGGCCTCTACATACTCAATCAACCTAAATCACCACTCAACTCAGCGGACAAATGGCTTCTTACCACCCTAGCCCTCTTTACCCTTGAGGGTATTTTTAATGGACTTTGGCATCAGCTAAGCAGCCAAAACTATGACAAAATCATACGATTTATTTTAGCTATTCCTATCTTTTTTTATATTCGATGGGCTAAGCCTTCTGTTTCTTGGGTATGGGGTGGGTTAGGCATCGGCGGAACTCTCATTGGCTTTCAAGCCCTCTATGAACGTATGGCACATGGCGTAGAGCGAGTCAGCGGCTATACCCATGCCATACAGTTTGGTAATCTCTCAATGCTCACAGCCTTCTTCTGTCTGGCAGGTTTAGGGTGGAGTCTGTCACGCTCCCCAAAGAAACGCTCTGCATTTACATGGCTACTCATATTTGGCGCCATAGGTGGGATATTGGGCTCACTACTTTCTGGCAGTCGGGGGGGCTGGGTTGGACTACCTTTGGTACTCCTTGTGCTTTATCGCGCCTACCACCCCTTTTTTTCATTGCGTCTCAAACTAAGCCTAGGAATCTTGGTAATAATTACAGGGTTAGTTGTGTTCTCTATTCCACAACTTAACGTTCAGCCTCGCATCCAAAGAGCCTTTGAGGACATTGCGCTTTATCAGAAAGGCAATAGCAATACATCACTAGGGGCTCGTTTTGAAATGTGGCAAGGTGCGATCCAGCTCACTCAAACTAAACCACTGTTTGGTTGGGGCAAAGATCAATATCAAAACGGCATGGTTGAACTTGCCGAACAAGGTTATGCAAATCCAGTTGTTAAAACATTCAGCCATGCTCATAATGAGTTCATTGATCGTACCGCCAAACATGGTGTGGTTGGCCTGATCGTTTTGCTCCTGCTGTATGGAGTACCGCTTTGGTATTTTAACCCTTATCTCAAAAATCCTGATTTAAGTATACGAGCCCTCGCTGTTAGCGGTACGATTCTACCTGTCGCTTACATTGATTTTGGTTTATCACAAACCTTTTTAAGCCATAACAGTGGGGTCATGATGTATGCGCTCTGGCTGGTCATCTGGGCTGCCTGTTTACGCAATACTATCGAGGCAAGCACGTCGCCTGCTGCCACTGAGCCTTAAACTCATTACGAATTTGTACCTCGGGCTGTATTTTGCCAATCAAAATTAACTGTATCGGGGGCGGTAGTGTCCCCAGGCCCTCTACGTAACCCGAGGCATGCTGGCTGCTCTGATAGTGCAAAAACCCTTTTACTTGCCCAGAAACACCATGTTTAGGCGCATGACAAACACCACTAAAATGCAAATGATCCGTGTCCTGCTCGTCCAGCTGTAGCTCACAATCCCCTAGCGCCTGTTGCAAAAACGATAAACTCTGTTGTGGATCACGCAAAACGGCAGCTTGCTTTGGTGTTAAACACTCTGTAAAGCGGGCAGGATCATAATTTTCCAGTTTTTTTAATTGCTCTGGCTTTAATAGGGCCGCCGCCTGCTGTTTGATTAACTGCAACTGTGGGCCAATGTCTTTACCCTCGGCAAAAGTTTGTGTGGTAATCTGCCATTGACCCGCCTGAGGTGCAACAGAAAGCGGAGCCGCCAAAACAGCCCCTGCACTCAAGCTCAAAACCATACTAAAAAAATATCGCTTCATACGCCTACCTATTTATATGTAGCCATCTCAATGGACGACCTCTTTTTCCAACATTAGCACAGCTAGGTTTCTCATGGATCATTTTGAAAATTTGTTACCTATCGGTGCCATTGTGCACCAAAATGCCGATGCTGCCGATGCCCATTTGGCCGCTTTTATCCAATCGCTCCAAGAGCAAGGTAAGCGCGTATTAGGCGTTATTCAAGCTCCCGAAGAAGTCAGCTACGCTTATGGCAGCCAAATGGGTATTATTAACCTAGATAATGGCGCCTATACTTCTATCGCCCAAAAATTAGGCAAGCATAACACCAGTTGTTGCTTAGACTCAGCAGCTGTCAGCCAAGCCTGTACGATTTTGCAGCACGCTCGTGCGCAAAACCCCGATCTTATTGTCGTTAACCGCTTTGGCAAGCTTGAAGCAGAAGGGGAAGGCTTTGCCAGCGAGATGCTCGAAATCATGAGCCTCGGCCTGCCTATGATTACGGTTGTAGCCGATCGCTTTCTAGATGAATGGCGTGTTTTTTCTGGCGGTTTAGCGCAAGAGATTCCTGCGCAGCTCTCAGCTATGCAAAGCTGGTTTGAACAAGCTAACGCTCTCCATACTTCCTAGTCTGCTTTACGACCAACCATATGAAATAAAGTAATAAGCATATAAGGTTATAATATAAACATCTTTTTCTTATATGCTTAAAAAATGATCAGCAGCATTCTTGGTTTTATGGTGGGGCTCACCCTTGGCCTCACAGGAGCAGGTGGCGGGATTTTAGCGGTGCCCGCCTTGGTTTTAGGGGTGGGACTAAGTATGACTACGGCCGCCCCTATTGCGCTTATTGCCGTTGGGTTAGCGGCCCTAACTGGTGCCCTCGACGGTTTGCGGCGCCGGATGGTACGTTATAAAGCCGCTTTACTGATGTCGGTAATTGGGGGGGTTGTCTCCCCTTTTGGGGTGTGGCTTGCACAGCGTTTACCTGAGTTCTGGTTAATGGTGTTATTTAGTGGTGTGATGTTTATTGTTGCTGCACGCATGTTTAACCAAGCACGCCGCAGCCAAAAATCCGGGCAAGCGGACACCCCAACAACGCCCAAAGCCTGCATGATATCGGAAACCACGGGTAAATTTATCTGGAATAAAACCAGCACCCTCACACTTGGTAGTATTGGTGCGGTATCTGGCCTATTAACCGGCCTACTTGGCGTGGGTGGTGGTTTTATTATTGTGCCAATGCTCAAACGTTTTACTAACTTAAAGATTCACAGTATTGTCGCCACCTCATTGATGGTGATCGCATTGGTTTCCGCCGTCACAGTGCTCAATGCACTCACATCTAGCTCAGCCCTGCAGCATCCGGCTACTTGGCCTTTTGTTGGCTTTGTGGTGGCAGGAATGATCGGTGGTCGTATTGTGGCCCCAAAAATTCCCCCTACCTATATACAAATCGGCTTTGCATTGCTATGTGCTTTATCAGCATGTATTGTGCTGTTTAATGCACTCGCTCCCATTGCCCATTTTTAACCGTCAATAACTCGACCCCGCGCTCATCAAACCCACTATGATCGTCGGGGGTCATGTTGTAAATGCCCTGCGTGCCTGGCAGCTCCTTAATGTTTTCTAGCGCGGTGCGCAGAGCTTGACGGAACGCTTCTGTACCTGGCTGCGCTTGCTCAGCCGCTACCGGCAATGCTGCGACCAATAACAACCCAGCATCATACACATTCCCCCCAAAGGTCGCGGGCATATGACCGTACTTTTCGTTATAGCGCTGCATATAATCCTGAGCAATGGCTTTAGAGGGGTTGTCATCTTCGATTTGTTCAGGCACCAACATCAAGCTCCCACCTAAAATGGTTCCCTCAACGGCTTTACCCCCTAAACGCAGGAAGTCGTTCATCGCCGCCCCATGTGTTTGATAAACCGTGCCAGCATAATTGCGCTCATATAAGCTAGCTTGGGGCAATACCGCCGGCCCGCCAGGCGCCGCCACTAATACCGCATCGGGATTAGCACTCATCAGTTTTAACACTTGACCGGTTACTGAGGTATCCGGGCGCTTGAAGCGCTCATTGGCTACTAAGCGGATTCCATACTGCTCCAATCGCTCGGTCATGACACCGTACCATGTTTCACCATATGCATCGGCGGTGCCAATAAAACCTAGTGTTTTCACCCCATTATCTTGCATATGCTGCAAAAGCTTATCTGCTACTAAACCATCATTTTGCGTGGTTTTAAAAACCCATTTTTTCTTTTCATCCATGGGCAACACCAATGAGATAGAACCCACAGGGGCCAATAATGGAGTTTGAGCCTCGCTGACCAAATCAATCAAAGCAAGCGCATGTGGCGTGCCCGAAGGCCCAATAATGGCATCGACTTTTTCTTCTGTGATCAGTTTTCTAACCGAAGTCACCGTATTATTTGGCTCACTGGCATCATCTAGATGAATATATTGAATGCTTAAATCCCCAATCTTTTCAGGTAGCATCATCGCGGTATTACGCTGAGGAATCCCAATAGCAGACACCACACCCGTGGAAGAAGCAATGGTTCCTATTTTTACTTGCGCCCATGACAATGTGCTGAGCCCAACCCCTACCACCACCCCAAAAACACATGCAATTTGTTTTAGTTTCATGCTTTTTCTCATCTTAGTTGAACCATAAAAGATGCCTTACTTTACTGTCTTAAGGAGCAAAACATAGGAGGGTTTACGCTAAAAATGGGGTTTTCACCTAGAAAAAAGGGCATTTGTTTTTACTTTAGATGGCTAAAATTAAGAAGTAAACTATTTATTCGGAGAGTCACTATGGAACCCACTGGGCTCGTAGACCAATTTGCACGCAATCATTTACCGCCCTTAGATCAATGGCCTGTTTTATTACTGGACAACAACCCAGACATTGCCTACCCAAAACGACTCAATGCGGCCATCGAGCTCCTGAGCCAACAAGTGCATAATGGCTTTGGCGACCATATCGCTTTAGAGTGGCTGGAGAATAATGAAAAAAAGCACGTCACCTATCGAGAGCTCGACCAGCTCAGTAATCAAATTGCTCATGTTTTTGTCGAGGACATGGGGTTAGTCAGTGGTAATCGCATTTTATTACGTGGTCCCAACAACCTGATGATGGCAGCGAGCTGGCTCGCCGCACTTAAAGCGGGCCTGGTCACCGTACCCACTATGCCTTTACTGCGTGCGGTAGAACTCAAAACCATTTTAGATAAAGCCGAAGTGCAAGCTGCCGTGTGCGACCAACGCTTAGCCGAGGAGCTAAACTACTGCATGGATCCAGAGCACCCTCATTACAGCCCTTTTTTGCAAACGGCTGTGTTTTTTAATTCGGATCATGCACAAAGCCTAGAGCAGCTGGCTAAAACCAAACCTACGGATTTCTCCGCCTGTGATACGGCGGCAGATGATGTGTGCCTTATCGCTTTTACCAGCGGTACCACCGGTCAGCCAAAGGGCTGTATGCACTTTCACCGTGATGTCTTAATCATGTGTGACACTTTTGCCAAGCATATTTTACGCTTACAGCCACAAGATAAAGTTTGTGGTACCCCACCTTTAGCTTTTACTTTTGGATTAGGTGGTTTGCTCTGCTTTCCTTTACGCGCAGGAGCCAGCGCTGTACTAGCAGAAAGCCTAAACCCGCGCACGATGCTGGAGTACATCGATCGCTTTCAGGTCACAATGACGTTTACCGCCCCCACGTTCTATCGCCAAATGGCAGGACTTGTTCAAAACTTTTCCCTAAAAAGTCTGCACAGCACAGTCTCAGCGGGCGAAGCCTTACCACAGGCTACGCGAGAGTTATGGAAAAAAGCGACAGGGATCGAGATGATCGATGGCATAGGCGGCACCGAAATGATCCATGTTTATGTCTCTAGTCGTCCCGAAGACGTTCGCCCGGGAGCCATTGGACAAGTTGTGCCTGGTTTTGAGGCTCAGGTCGTGGATGATCAGCTGCAACCTGTTCCTAACGGTACCGTCGGCCGTCTGGCAGTACGCGGCCCTACGGGCTGTCGATACCTGAGCGACCCTCGTCAAACACAGTTTGTCCAAGGGGGATGGAATTTACCCGGCGATACATTCATCATGGACGATGATGGCTATTTATATTATCAAGCTCGCAATGACGATATGATTATTTCATCTGGGTATAACATTGCCGGTCCAGAGGTTGAAGACTGTTTGCTCAAACACCCTGCAGTAGCTGAATGCGGTGTGATCGGTATCCCTGATGAGGTTCGTGGCCAAATCTTGAAAGCTTTTATCGTACTAAAAGACGAAGCAGAACCAAGCGAAGTATTAATTAAAGAGCTGCAAGATTTTGTTAAACAAAATGCCGCCCCCTATAAATACCCACGTGCCATAGAGTTCGTGGAAGCGTTGCCACGTACAGAAACCGGTAAACTACAACGCTTTATGTTGCGTCAAATGGCAAACACAAACTAAGGAAAATAAATTTCGATGCGCAAGCCTCCCAACGGTGAGCGCATCGCCTCGATATTGCCCCCATACAACAACACTAAATCGGCCACAATAGCTAAGCCCAACCCAGAGCCGGGAGCCAACTCGTCCGCACGCACACCCCGCTGAAAAATACGTGAATATGCTGAAGCGGCGATTCCTTTACCATCATCATCGATGGTGATTTTTAATGCATTTGGTCGACCTAAGGCCTCTGCCCGCTGTACTTGCACCTGTACCCGCGTTTCACACCATTTAAAAGCATTATCCAGCACGTTACCTAAAATCTCATGCAGATCTTGAGCCTCGCCTTTAAAGTACAACTCTTTTTGCCCTGAAAGCAGCTCAACCTGTACCGACTTAGGCTCATAAGCACGTTGCAGTAGTTTCACGAGACTATGCAAAGCGGGCAAAATCTCTGTGCGCACCCCTACGGTTTTTACCGCTGCCGCCACACGAGCGCGTGATAAATGATAATCCACTTGCTCTTGCGCAGCATGAATCTGCTGCAACACCAGTTGCGCAAGCTGCGGATCCGGTTTTTTCGCTGCATTAGCTAATACTGCTAAGGGTGTTTTAATCGCATGGGCCAAATTTCCCGCTTGGGTGCGCGCACGCTCAGTTACCTGGGCCTGACTACGCAAGACCCGATTAAACTCGGAAACCAATGGCTGGATCTCTTGTGGATATTGACCATCGATAGAGTTTGCGCGCCCCTCATGAACAGCCGCTAGTCGTTGGCGTAACTGGCGCAAAGGACGTAAACCCAGTTTTAGTTGCCACCATACCCCCACCACCAGCACACAGCCCAAAACCGCTAACGTTAGCACCAGCATCCACACAAAACGCTGTAAAGGCTCAGCAATCCAGCTTTTTTGTGCCGCCACCCATACTTGATAACGCTGCACATGAGAGGGCTCAGCTAACGCAATACTACGCCCTATCACATAGAGCTCCCCAAGCTCTGGATCCTTATAGCGAAACCACGTTTCTTTATTAATTTGTGAGCGCGGTGGGGTTAAGGTTTCATCCCATAAAGAATGCGAGAACAACAAAGGCTGGGACGACACATCAATCTGCCAATACAAACCGCTAAGCGGCTGCTCAAAGCGGGGGTCATTTAATGCCTGCGAAAGCCCCAGCTGCCCTGCTGAGTCCAGCGTCATCTGTGCAATCAATTGCATCATATGCATATTGAGTTCTTTATGCAGCTGTTCTTCAATATGTTGTTGAAAAAGCTGGTTCAGCAATGCCCCTGCTACCAATAAACTGCAAAACACCCACAGCATCGCTCCAACCAATAAACGCTGTGTTAGTGAGAGCTTGGTGAGCGTTTTTTTAAGCATGGGGGTTAATGAGCTTGTAGCCCAAGCCACGCACAGTTTGAATGTATTCTGCTGGAATTTTTTTACGTAAACGCCCAATAAACACGTCGATGGTATTTGAGTCTCGGTCCTGATCCTGAGCATAAATATGCTCGGTGAGATCAGCACGGGATACGACTTGCTCAGCGTGATGCATTAAATAAGCTAAAACCTTGTACTCGTGCCCAGTTAACGTTAAGGGCTGATGGGCAAATAAAAACTGGGATTGTCGTGTATCCAGCACCAAATCCCCACACACAAAGGTTGCACTGGCTTGCCCAGCGGCACGACGTAATAAAGCCCGTATACGGGCTAAGAGTTCCTGAATATGAAAGGGTTTGGTTAAATAGTCATCAGCACCAGCATCAATGCCACTGACTTTTTCATGCCATGTATCACGCGCGGTAAGAATCAGCACTGGATACGTGATTTGTTCATTACGCCAACGTTTTAGGACGGTGAGGCCATCTACCTGTGGTAAGCCCAGGTCCAAAACAACAGCATCATAGCTTTCTACCGCCCCCATATAATGGGCCTGCTCGCCATCGGTAGCGGTATCCACCACATACCCCTGTGCTTGTAATGACTCGGTGACTTGTTGTAATAAGTTGAGGTCGTCTTCTACAACCAAAATACGCATGTTTATTTCCTTTGGGCTTTACGACTTTTTACTTTTAAGACCTCTGCTGTCCGGGCATCGACATAAAGCTTAAGCACATATCCCCCATGTTGCAACAAGCGAATTTTATAGATGTACTGATGGTGGTGACGATCCAAGTCCACATCGAGAACACGCCCTGGATACTGGTGATGAATTTGGCGCAAAACCCAACGAAGTGGTTTGATATCACCACGGTGCCGGGCTTCGCGCCGTTGCTCTGGTGATAGGCTCGAGGCGTGCGTGGGCATAGACACGGTCGTGCTCACACCAATCCATAAGCAAAGGGCTAAAAAAAAGAGACGCATGAAGGAGTTTTAGACTTGCACCAAATAAAAAGCATAGGACAAACAAGATGAACCGATGATGAACAACGGCTTCATTTTGGGTTCATCCGGGTTCCTGCACAATGGAGTCATTGATGATTCGCGTTCCTTCTAAGGAGAAACAATGAAAGTAACGATCCCAACTTTAGCCGCTATCGCTACCACCGCTGCCTTAATCAGTGCCCCAGTCATGGCCACCCAGCCTGTTACCCCGATGAACACCATTATCGTTGCCGCCAATCAAGCCGATGCTCCGGACGTTAAAGGCGGTAAAGCACCTAAAGCTGAGCTTCCTGCTCGCTCCGAGTGGATGACACTCAAGCAAGCCTATGCAGCATTAGAAAAAGCCGGCTATCAAGACAAAGATATACGTAGTATCAGCAGTAGTCGCTACGGTTATATAGCACGTGTGGTCGACAAAGATGAAAAACGTATTCGCTTACTCGTGCATCCAACCGATGGCACCGTCACGATCCAAGAGCGTCGCAAAGACGATCGTCGTAAACACCGCCATCATAAAAACAACACAGATAACACCTAAACCGATTTTCTCTCGTTCTTTAGTTAACCTTAATTTAAAAAGGGCCTTCGTTTTCCGAAAGCCCTTCTTTTTTTACTGTCTATTTACCTAGCATACGTGGCATCACATCTTCCTCGCCACCAGCAATTCGGTGCTTAATTGCCATGACAATGTGCCCAGCAATCAATAAAAACAACAACCAGCCCAAATTACCGTGTAAGCTATTTCCTAAATCAACCATCCACTGAATTTTTTCGTCAGAGCCGGATAAAATAGGAATCGTATTCCAATAGGTAAAAGGGCGACCGCTCCCAATAGTACGTAATACTGCGATAAAAGGAACAGCTAGCATCAATACATATAAAGCCAAATGCCCAAGCTTAGTTATGGTGTTATTGTGTGGACGGTGTTTGCTTTGACTAATCGCCCATAATATACGCAACACACCTAACCATAAAATGGTGAAGCCCACCTGCCCATGATATTGAAACACAGCTTTAGTAAAAGCAGCGTCTTTATCAATAAAACGGGCACAGGCGGTTAAAAACATCCACGCAAATCCCAACGCCATAAACCAATGAAAAAAACGCGAAAGCGTACCATAACGTTCTGTGGTGTCACCCATCATCTACATCTCCTAATCAATATAACGATATAAACAGCCCTTTATAGTGTACTGATCCTATATCACAAGGCAATTACTGCACAGACGGATGCGCTCCGTTATGCACCCATTCACGCCAGATCGCTACTAATAAAGCCATCAAAACCGGTCCGATAAATAACCCCACAATCCCCATCGTTTTCACACCGCCCACCAAACCAAAAAAGGTAGGTAAAAAAGGAAGCTTGACTGGCCCACCTACCAAACGAGGGCGCAAGGTTTTATCCACAATAAATAGCTCAATAGCCCCCCATAAAAATAAAGCTATACCAGCCACGGTTTTACCAGAACCAACCAAGTAAAGGGAAACCAATGTAAAAGATAAAGGTGCGCCCCCAGGAATAAGCGCCATAAATCCCGTCACGGCACCCAATAATGCGGGAGATGGAACGCCAGCAATCCAGTAAGCGATCCCTAATACGACCCCCTCGCCAAGCGCAATGAGCCCCATGCCTGTGACAGTGGAGTTTACGGTTGCGGGCACCACGCGTGAAAAACGCTGCCAACGCGTCGGCAAAATGCGCTCACCCACAATATCAATTTGCGCCAAAATACGATAACCGTCTTTATAGATAAAAAATAGCGTAATCAATAAAAACAACAGTGTGAGCAACAAATGAAAAACATTACCCGTAGCACTCAATACCATCCGGTATATATTACCCAAGTGCTCACCACTGACCATTTCGACCAAAGCCCCTAAAGCATGAGGCTCACCTAAATACAGTTCCCAGTACTCTGTGATCCTAGCACCAATAACAGGAAGTGACGGAATCCAATCCGGTACAGGCATGCCATATCGGTTTGCTGCCAACGCCCACACCACAAAAGAGCTCGCCTCTTTAATAACATAAGTTAAAGCAAATGACAGCGGAGCAATAATCACCCCAATTACAATTAAAATTGCTACCGTAGCGGCAACCAGAGATCGTCCTTTAAAATAAGCAAGCAGCCGCGTGTACGCTGGCCAGCTCGCCAAGCCAATGATTAAAGCCCCTAAAACCGGAACAATAAAATCTTTAAGAAAAAATAAACCCGCTAATACCACTAATAAAAGTAGCCAGCGGGCAATCAAAAACGGAGGGAGTACAGGTTGCATAAACGCGTCAAAAGGCCTTCAGAGGTGATGCAGGAAGTTGTCGCTTATGTGCGCCCTGACGATAGTGACGCACAATAATATCAAATGCCTCAGGGCTAACAGGTTGCCCTGTTAAAAAAGCATCAATATCCTCATAGCTTAAACCAAAAGCGACCTCATCGGGGCGCAAAGGGGTTAAGGACTCTAAATCAGCAGTCGGCACTTTATGAACCAAATGCGAAGGTACGTCTAGCTGCATCGCTAAATCACGCACCTGCTGCTTAGTTAGCCCAGCCAGCGGCATCAGATCCGCAGCGCCATCCCCGTATTTGGTGAAAAAGCCCATGAGCACCTCGGCAGCCTGATCGCTACCCAATACTAGGCCGGCATTCGCCGCCGCTACGGCATAGCATACCACCATACGCTGCCGGGCTTTTACATTACCCAGCACAAAATCCTGCTGCTGAGGTGAAGAAAAATTTTGCCCAGCTTGTTTTAATGCGTGCTGAATGGCATCGGTTGCAGCCTGAATATTGATATGCAAAAAGCGATCGGGTTGAATATGCCGAATCGCGTCTTCGGCATCCTGTGCATCGGCTTGCACCCCATAAGGTAAACGTAACGCGATAAATTGCGCATCGTATTGCTCCGCGCGCAACTGTTCTACCGCTTGCTGTGCCATGCAGCCCACGACGAGCGAATCAATCCCACCACTAATACCGATCACTAAACTTTTGGCACCGCTTTGACGCACATAGTCTTTAATAAAAGCGATGCGCTCAGTGAGCTCCTGCGCGGCAGTAATCACTGGTTTTACACCAAGTTCGGTAATAATTTGTTGTTGAATACGTTTTTGCTGTGAGCTGAGCATGACACACCTACGCATTATTTAGGTAAGACTTGGCTGACATCACGCACGGCGCCCCGGTCGGCCGAGGTAGCCAGCGCCGCATAAGCACGTAAGGCTTGAGATACAACACGATCTCGCTGCTCTGTAGGCTGCCAAGCGTCTTTGCCACGGGCATTCATCGCATCGCGACGAGCCTGAAGTTCCTCGTCAGATATAGCCAAATGAATACGACGGTTTGGAATATCAATTTCAATGGTATCGCCATCTTCGACTAATGCAATATTACCGCCCTCTGCGGCTTCGGGAGAAGCATGACCAATCACTAAACCAGACGAACCACCGGAAAAACGTCCATCGGTTAATAAGGCCGCACTTTTGCCTAACCCCATGGATTTTAAGTAAGAAGTCGGGTAGAGCATTTCTTGCATACCAGGACCACCTTTAGGCCCCTCATAGCGAATAATTACAACATCGCCCGCTACGACTTTGCCATTTAAAATCCCATCAACGGCAGACTCTTGACTTTCAAATACGCGGGCTTTGCCGGTAAACTGCAAAATACTGTCATCGACCCCAGCGGTTTTCACAATACAACCATTTACCGCTAAGTTGCCATACATGACCGCTAAACCGCCATCCTGAGAGTACGCGTGTTCTTTGCTGCGAATACAGCCATTTTCACGGTCCGTATCCAAACTCTCGTAATAACGATCTTGACTAAAAGCAACCTGAGTCGGCACCCCACCTGGGGCACTACGATAAAACGTATCCACGGCTTTGGCATTTGGCCCCATCACATCCCAACGCTGGATGGCCTCGCCCAGCGTGCCGCTGTGGACATTCCCCACCTCTAGGTTTAGCAAACCAGCACGTGCGAGCTCACCTAAAATCCCCATAATACCACCGGCACGGTGCACGTCTTCCATATGATATTGCTCAGTAGCGGGAGCGACCTTACACAAACAGGGAACATGACGTGAAATACGGTCAATATCGGCCATGGTGAAATCCACTTCGGCCTCTTGGGCGGCGGCGAGTAAGTGCAGCACCGTATTCGTCGACCCCCCCATTGCTACGTCTAAAGCCATCGCATTTTCAAAGGCTTCACGCGTGGCGATACTACGTGGCAGAACCGAATCATCCTCTTGTTCATAATAACGCTTGCACAACTCTACAATTAGCGAGCCGGCTGTCTCGAACAACCCACGGCGGCGCGCATGTGTGGCTACTAGGCTACCATTACCAGGCAAAGCTAATCCTAGGGCTTCGGTTAGACAGTTCATCGAGTTTGCTGTAAACATCCCTGAACATGAGCCACAGGTAGGGCAGGCACTGCGCTCAATATCAGCCACTTCTTCGTCACTGACGGAAGCATCTGCCGCTTGAACCATGGCATCCACTAAGTCTAATTTACGCACCACGGTTTTACCGTCTTTAGCCATGACTTTACCGGCTTCCATGGGCCCACCCGATACAAAAATCACTGGGATATTAACGCGCAAAGCCGCCATTAACATGCCGGGGGTGATTTTGTCGCAGTTTGAAATACACACCATGGCGTCGGCACAGTGGGCATTCACCATATACTCAACTGAGTCAGCAATCAGTTCACGCGAAGGCAACGAGTACAACATCCCGTCGTGCCCCATGGCGATGCCATCATCGACAGCAATGGTATTGAACTCTTTTGCTACTCCCCCTGCTGCCTCGATTTGGCGAGCCACGAGTTGCCCGAGGTCTTTAAGATGTACATGACCCGGCACAAACTGGGTAAACGAGTTAACAACAGCAATGATAGGTTTTTCAAAATCCCCATCTTTCATCCCAGTTGCGCGCCACAAAGCGCGCGCGCCGGCCATGTTACGGCCATGAGTAGAAGTACGTGAACGATATTGTGGCATTTGATAATCTCTAGCAAAAAAGCATAATAAAGCGTTTATGATAGACGGCTCTGCCGCTTTAGGCGAATACTATTCGTATTCTAACGCGAAGCTGTCCATCCTTCATCCTACCGGTACCCGCCTGATCTGTCATTCATGGCACAATCAAGGATTGGCAAAACTAACCCCTATTGTTGATTTCATCATGCAGCATCTTCATACCCCGATCTATCCCCGTGGGCTTCCCGCCCTAGAGCCCGAGTTATTACCACTTTTAGATCAGCATCAGGCTCAATTAAGCGCACTGATTCAAGCCCATCAGGGTTTTTTACCCTATGATCAATGGATGCAAGCAGCTCTATATGCCCCCCATTTTGGCTATTACACTGGTGGCAGCACAAAATTTCATACCGCTGGGGACTTCACTACAGCACCAGAAATCACCCCCCTATTTGGGCAAACCCTAGCAAACCAAGTACAACAAATTCTACAACAATGTGCTGGGACAACAATTTTAGAGTTCGGGGCCGGATCCGGAGCGTTAGCGGAATCCATACTGGTCAGCCTCAATCAATTGGGACTCCCTAACATACAGTACTGTATCTTGGAGCTATCTCCCACACTACGACAGCGCCAACAAGCCCGTCTTGCTCCATTTGCTAAGCAAGTCCAATGGTTGGAAACCTTACCGTCTGCTTTTACCGGTTGTGTTATCGCTAACGAGGTACTGGACGCCATGCCCATCCATTTGGTACAGCGCGACCAAAATGGCGCGATTCTAGAGCTTGGCGTTGGGCTCAACACAGATACATCTGCCTCTGCCCCGAGCCCTTTTGTTTTATTAGGTCGCCCAGCCTCAACCGAGTTGGCTCAGTTGGCAGACTCTCGCCTACCTGATCTAGCTGGATACCGCTCTGAAATCAACTTACACGCAGAAAGCTGGATACAAGCCATGGGCCAATGGCTCAAAAAAGGCGCTGCTCTACTCATTGACTATGGCTTTAGTCAACGCGAGTACTACCACCCCCAACGCCATATGGGCACACTGATGTGCCATTTCCGTCACTTTGCTCATGACGAGTCCTTAATCCTACCTGGCTTTCAAGATATTACCGCTCATGTGGATTTTACCGCCATAGCTGATGCTGCTATCGCGGCGCAGTTAGATGTGCTTGGCTATGCCTCTCAAGCCCATTTCTTATTAAATAGCGGGCTACCACAACATTTAGAACAATTACAAACTCAACTCGATATGCAGCAACCCGCCCATCTTCAAAGCTGGACCCAACAAGTCTCTGCCGTACAAAAACTACTCTCCGAAGCAGAAATGGGCGAACTCTTTAAGGTCATGGCGATCGGTAAGCATATCGCCCCCCCCTTATTAGGTTTTACAGCTCGCGACCGTCGTGACTATCTCTAAGGGCGCGACATGAATACCGTTCCTACTCAATCTTTTGCCCGTCATATCGCAATTTTGATCTTATTATGTGTGGGCTGTAGTTTTGCCAGTGCGCATATTGCCGCACGTATTTCCTTTGACCATGGTACAGGGCTACTGACGGCTGTGGTTTTTCGCTCGGGGATTAGCCTACTTTTACTCGCTCTGATTGCGCTTTGGCAAAAACAGAGTCTGCGCATACGCTGGTCTATTGCCCCATGGCAAATCCTATTAGGTTTACTGATTGCAATACAAAGTATTTGTATTTATTCCGCTGTCACCCGTATTCCTGTCGGCATTGCGCTATTAACGGCTAATACCTTTCCTGCACAACTGGCTTTGCTTTCTTGGGCTTTAGGGGGGAAACCACCCAGCCGTAAAGCCAGTGTACTCATGGGAATTATTCTCATCGGCCTGCTTCTGGCGCTTGATATCCCAAGCCTAATCGAAGCCGGCACGGACCATCTTTATATTTGGCTCACCGGCATTGCTTTTGCGCTTACCGCCGCCTTTTCTTTTTCTATTGGTTTGTGGGTCACCGAAAACAAACTCAAGCACCTTAAAGGCAGCGCCCGTAGTTTTTACACCATGCTCACCGTATTAATCACCACTTTTACGGCAGGACATCTAGGCGTAATGCCTGGCGGCCTTAGCTGGCCTGAAAGTGGTACTGGTTGGGGGACGTTGATCTTACTGAGTAGCTTATATGCGCTGGCTTTTATTACGCTTTTCATGCTGGCGCCCCGCCTAAACCTAGCTCAGAATGCGCCTGCGATGAATATCGAACCCGTGGCCTCATTAACCCTAGGTTGGATTATTTTGGGTCAGCAATTAAGTACCATGCAAATCATTGGGGGTGCCTTGGTGGTTTCTTGCATTGTGGCCTTTGCTTACGCTAAAGATGAGCGCTAATGGCAGCAAGGCGCGCCTGCCAGATAGCCTGGGGGATCGCCGCGCCCTGGCCCGCATAGTGCTTTGCAATCGCTCCGGCATCCACCGCACAAAAGGCGTGTGCCCACTGGCGCCACTGCTCAATGTCTAAGGGTATAGCGCAAGCAGCTGCTTGCAACACACTTTCAAAGCGCTCTGGGCGACGTAATACATCCATTTGCTGTAAAGCTTGAGCCACCTGCTCTGCACTCAGGTCTGACTGTAGCTGCTCAATAAACAACGGCACAAGTCGGACTAAATCCACATAGGCTGCAGGAGTGCGCAGCTGTTTAACCAATGCAAGGCGAGTAGGGCTTTGCCACAAGAGTAGTGCTAAGCGCTGTGCTGTAGTAAGCCCCTGCTGCACGGCTTGTGTCATCGCCTGCTCGATCTGCGTATTCACCACCAGCCCAGGCAAAATGCGCGTTAACGCCCCGCACTGTGCTAATACTGCCATCATACGCAAGGGCTGCTCAGTAGCCAATGCTTTATGCAGCTCTTGCCAGACCCGCTCAGGCACCAACGCATCGACCTCGCCATTTTCTACCAGCACCGTGGCAAACTGCATCGTGGTAGGCGCAATAGAAAAATCAGAAAAACGCGCTGCAAAACGCGCTAAACGCAACAACCGGACTGGATCCTCGATAAACGCATCGCCGACATGGCGTAAT
>NZ_JASLIX010000041.1:0-12929 GCF_030152715.1 Paenalcaligenes sp. | reverse complement strand
CTCAATTAGCAAGCCAATTTCAAAGTGCTGTTCATATTGCACGTGGGGCTCAGCGTGTTAATGCAAAAAGCATTATGGGGGTGATGATGCTGGCGGCAGGGTTGGGGGTGACCGTGACCGTGGACGCAGAGGGCGATGATGCAGAGCAGGCTCTAACACAGATCGAGCAGCTCTTTGCGGATAAATTTGGTGAGGAAAGCTAAATGAGCGAAGCCGCGCTGCCATCCAACGCGATGTTTTGCTTAATGGGGCAGGGTGTAGTCCAAGGCTACGCAATTGGCAAGGCAGCAGTAATGGGTGCTGCCGCCTTAGAGGTTGCTCATTATTATATTGAAGCCGATCAGGTGCAAACCGAGTCAGATCGGCTTTATGCAGCAATGGACCAAGCTCAGCAGGATTTGGCGGTGATAGCTCAACAGCTGCCTGCTGATGCACCGCGAGAGATTGCGCCAGTGCTCGAGGTGCACCGTTTATTGCTGGCTGACCCGATGCTGCGACAACAAAGCGCACAGCTCATCGCTGACAGACTCTATAACGCCGAGTGGGCGCTAGCGACCCAAGGGCAGCAAATTATCGCGCAGTTTGAACAAATCGAAGACCCCTATTTACGTGAGCGTAGCGCAGATGTGCGTCAAGTTATTGAGCGAGTGCTTTTGATTCTTAATGGTAAAGCACCCCATGCACATAGTTTGCCGGTGCAAACAGACCCGACCGACTCGGGTTTGATCGTTGTTGCCCGTGACATTTCCCCTGGGGATATGTTGCGTTTGCGTAAAGTACGTTTTTCTGCTTTTTTAACGGATTTAGGTGGTCCTACCTCGCATACCGCCATTGTTGCTCGTAGCATGAATATTCCTGCCGTGGTGGGCTTGGGGGATGTTCGTCGCTTAGTCAAAGATGGCGATATGCTGATTGTGGATGGCTTTAAGGGTATTGTCATCGTTAATCCAGCCGAAACGATTTTGCAGCAGTATCGTCAGCTACAAGCAGAGCATTTACGTCAAGAGGCGCAGCTTTCTCAGTTGCGTGATACGCCCGCCATGACGGTTGATGGCATTCGCATCCACCTTGAAGCAAATATTGAGCTTCCTTCCGAGGCTCAAGCCGCTTTTGATATCGGAGCCGATGGCATAGGCTTGTTTCGCAGTGAGTTCTTGTTTATGGGGCGCAAAGATTTGCCTTCAGAAAACGAGCAGTTTGAAGCCTATGCTCGTGTAGTGCAAACGATGCAAGGGCGCCCCGTAACCATACGTACTTTAGATATTGGGGCAGATAAAACACTGGATGGAGAGCAGACCGTAGCCACGAACCCGGCTTTGGGCTTACGCGCTATTCGTTATTGCTTGGCGCATCCCGAGCTGTTTCAAACACAGCTACGCGCCTTATTGCGTGCATCTCAGTTTGGTTTGGTGCGTATTCTTATCCCCATGATTTCTACCATGGAAGAAGTACATGCCGTGCGACAAGCCTTGGATAAAGCGGAGCAAAGCCTAATAGCCGATGGCGTGCCTTATGCAAAACAGATTCAATTAGGGGCGATGGTAGAGGCGCCCGCTATTGCCATAGCGATAGAACCATTTGCGCAACATCTTGATTTTTTATCCATTGGTACCAATGATTTAATTCAGTACGTGATGGCGGTAGATAGGGCAGATGCAGATGTTGCCGACTTGTATGATCCTATGCACCCAGCTGTATTGCGTTTAATCGCGCATACTATTAATCGTGCCGAGGTTTACGGTAAGCCCGTTTCCGTGTGTGGTGAGATGGCAGGTGATGTGCGTTTAACACGTATGCTGCTTGGCTTAGGCTTACGTTGTTTTTCTATGCCAGCGGCGCAGATTCCTCGTGTAAAGCAAGAAATACTCAGTTCACACTCGGCAGCTCTGCGCCTTAAGGTAGCGACGGCCTTAAATCGTGCTGAGCGGATTGATCTGCATAAACTTCTTGAAAAATAAGTATTAACCCCTATTTTTATGTAACAAAAGCTGTGTCTGTCGTTGCAATTGTAACACTCAGCGCGCTGCTTTTTTAGACAGGTTTTGTGTATCTTGTTGATAATTAAGGGGTATTTTTGAAGGGTTTGTGTTTTTCAAAAAAAAGATGACATTGAGCTTTACACTACTTTGCTTGCTCGCAGGAGCGGACTGAGTAGAATGTAATTGTAACAAGGGGGCTGGGTACAGCTTCTCAATAATATCTTTAGAAAAAGGATTGATATGAATAAGACTCGTATTACATTAGCTGCTTTGGTTGTGTCTTCTGTAGCATTATTAACCGCTTGCTCGGATAATGATGACAAAGTTGCTGCGCCTGCAGGGTCTCCTGCCGCCACGGCACCTTCTGCACCCGTAGCACCATCTGCGGAAACCGAGGCAAAGATCGAATCCGCTAAAGAAAGTGCTATTGCCAAAGAAAAGGAAGTAGAAGCTGATCTAAAGTCAGGTGAGGAAGCGGCAAAGGCCAAAGCCGAAGCGGAAGAGGCAAAAGCCAAGGCCGAAGCTGAAAAGTTAAAAGCCGAGGCAGCAGAAAAGACAGATGAAGCCAAGTCCAAAGCAGAAGAAGCTAAGGATAAAGCAGCCGAAGCCGCAAAAGATGCTAAAGAGGCAGCATCTAAAGCTGCCACAGCTACAGGCGATGCAATTAAAGACGCTGCCGCTAAAGCCGATAGCGCTATTCAGGGTGCTGTAGGTAATGGTGTACAGTCACCACGTAACGAAGAGTTGCCTGCTGTACAACAAGCAAAACCTTAATCGCTGTGTTTGCTTGATATCAAAAAAGCCGCCCTTGAGGCGGCTTTTTTAGCTTAAACTAGCCTTAATACTTTATGAAAGGATAGATTATGAACACTCGTAATGATTTTTTTAGCCAGCTTCAACAAAATCTTTCAGATTTGATTGCTAATAGTCCCGCGGCAGATCTAGAAAAAAATGTCAAAGCTTTTATGGGGCAAACTTTTAACCGCATGGATCTATTGACGCGTGATGAGTTTGATTCACAAGTAGCGGTGTTAGAGCGTGCTCTAGCCCGTGTAGCAGCATTAGAGCAGCGGGTACAAGAGCTTGAGGCGCAGCTTGGTCAGAAAAGCAGTACGGATGAAAAACCTGCCGAATCGTAGTAATACGGAAGGCTCATAGGGTCTAGCCAGGGCGCATACGACTATTAGAATGCGGCATACTCCTTTAGTACGATAAAGGAGATCCCAATGAGTTTAGCTGTTTTGGCCAGCGGTACCCTGATTGGCCTAGAGATGATAGCAGTACGGGTAGAGGTACATATTGCTCCCGGCTTGCCTAGCTTTCAAGTAGTGGGGTTACCGGATGCGGGGGTGCGAGAAAGCCGCGAGCGCGTGCGCTCAGCCATTGTAAGCAGTGGTTTTGACTTTCCTGCTGCGCGCATCACTGTGAACTTAGCGCCAGCAGATGTGCCCAAAGAATCGGGGCGGTTTGATCTGCCTATAGCGCTCGGGGTGCTGTTGGCATCAGGGCAAATCAGTGATGCAACGGCTGTGTCAGGGGAACGTTTGCCAGTGGCAGTACAAGATTTTGTCTTTGCCGGCGAGCTATCTTTAACAGGGGCCGTTGTGCCAAGTGGAGCAGCCCTGGCTTTTGCGCTTGGGGTGCAGCGTCATTATGCTGAGCGCATTCTTTTTTACCCGTGGTTGTCAGCAAAACAAGCGGCACATATACCACAATTAAAGGTTGTAGGGGTTTCTACGTTAACAGAGACTGTGGCCTTATTATCAGGGCAGCAAACTATGCAGTTTGCTCAGCCTGCTCCTATGACAGAGCGCGCAGCGTCTACCTCATGCTTATGCATGTCCGAGGTCTATGGCCAGCAGCAGGCCCGTTTTGCTTTAGAGCTAGCGGCAAGCGGTGGGCATAGCCTATTAATGTCAGGGCCACCAGGTGTTGGTAAAAGTATGTTGGCGCAGCGCTTGCCCACCTTATTACCCCCGTTGCGCACGCAACAGCAACTAGAAGTGGCAGTATTAAAACAGCTTAGTGGTAATGCAACTGATGGCTTGTTCACTGAGCAACCGCCTTTTAGGGCGCCTCATCATTCTTGTACGATGGCAGCAATGGTGGGGGGCGGTCGTCAGCTGCGTCCCGGAGAGGTCACCTTAGCGCATCATGGGGTGTTGTTTATGGATGAGCTGCCCGAGTTTGATCGACGTGTTCTTGAGTCTCTAAGAGAGCCATTGGAAACCGGAGAGGTGGTCATTTCTCGAGCAAATCAGCGCGGTTGTTTCCCAGCACGCTTCCAGTTGATTGCAGCCATGAACCCATGCCCTTGTGGATATTTTGGGCATCCAAAAATAGCATGTCGTTGCACACCAGAAAAAATCGATCGTTACCGTGCAAAGCTTTCTGGGCCTTTACTGGATCGGATTGACTTATATTTGGTGCTGCCTTTTGAAGAGACTTTTCCTACGTCGCACGTTGCAGTTGAAGACTCATTCACGATACGGCAGCGGGTACAACGCTGCCAGCAGCGACAATATCAACGGCAGGGCATGCTAAATGCGTCCTTACAGGGCGAGGCATTGGATCGCTATGCGGCGTTACAGCCCGAGGCATTACAGCTGATGGAAAATGCAATGCGTAAATGGGCCTGGTCAGTACGGGTGGTGCAACGCTTGCGTCGTGTGGCGCGTACTATTGCCGATATGCAGCAATCAGAGCATATTACCGCCGAGCACGTGGCTTTGGCGATGCAGTTCCGTGATCAATCTGGTCTAAAATACTAATTTTTATAGACAAATTCTTTTTTTGCTTTTATAATTTTTCTTTTATTTGGCTAGTATTGGCTTCAAATAAAAAATCAATAAGTGTCTAAAGGGTTAAAAAGAGCAGCTTTAGTTTGGCTGCCACCTATAGTCACAACTTTATTTTGAGTGTTCTTATGCCTAAAATGAAAACAAAGCGTGGCGCAGCCAAACGCTTTAACGTACGTGGCAGTGGTTCCATCAAGCGTGGTCAGGCCTTTAAGCGCCACATCTTGACGAAAAAAACCACTAAAAACAAACGTCAGTTACGCGGTACTGTTGCAGTACATGCCGCAGACGTAGCATCCGTAAAACAGATGCTTCCTTTTGCTTGATTGGAGTGTAATACATGTCACGCGTAAAACGTGGGGCCAATGCCCGTGCCCGTCACAAAAAAGTTCTAGCCGAAGCCAAAGGCTTTCGTGGTCGTCGCAGTACCGTCTACCGCGTAGCTAAACAAGCGGTAATGAAAGCCGGTCAGTATGCATATCGTGACCGTCGTAATCGCAAGCGTGTATTCCGCGCTTTGTGGATCACACGTATTAATGCGGCTTGCCGTGAGCTAGACTTAACGTATAGCCAGTTCATTGCCGGCTTAAACAAAGCCAACATTGAACTTGATCGTAAAGTGCTCGCCGATATGGCTGTTAACGACAAAGCAGGTTTTGCTGCCGTAGTAGCACAAGCCAAATCCGCTTTAGCCGCTTAATCGCACAATTCGATTCTGTATATGTACAAACGGGCTCTTTATAGGGCCCGTTTGTTTTTGGAAATAGACATTGACCATGACACTACCGGCCGACGAGATGATTCAACGCGCACAGACTCTTTTTGCCGAGGCTGTGGATGCTGCTGCTTTAGAAAATGCTAAAGCGACTTTTTTAGGTAAACAGGGCGAGATCACTGCTCTTATGAAGGGGTTAGCTAAATTGCCCCCCGAGGAAAAGCGCACACAAGGCGCGGCAATCAATCAACTGAAGCGCCAAATCGAAGCACTGCTTAATGCGCGTCGTGCCGAGCTGGCTCAAGCCGAGCTGAATCAGCGCTTGGCTTCAGAAACTATTGATGTGACCTTACCAGGGCGTGGTCGCTCTGTGGGGGGGATCCATCCTGTAATCCGGACATGGCAGCGGGTCGAAGCGATTTTTCGCTCTATTGGTTTCGAGGTCGCAGATGGCCCCGAAATTGAAAACGACTGGACTAACTTTACTGCTTTAAACAATCCTGAAAATCACCCTGCACGCTCTATGCAAGACACATTTTATGTGGATATGCAGGACGAGGATGGACTGCCGTTTTTATTGCGCACGCATACCAGCCCTATGCAGGTTCGTTATGCTCGTATGCATCAACCACCCATTAAAGTGATTGCGCCTGGGCGTACTTATCGGGTTGATAGCGATGCCACGCACTCGCCTATGTTCCACCAGGTCGAGGGCTTATGGATTGCCGAGGACATTTCTTTTGCAGACTTAAAAGGCGTTTACACTCATTTTTTACGTGCGTTTTTTGAAACGGACGACTTGGTTGTGCGCTTTCGCCCCTCGTTTTTCCCGTTTACCGAGCCATCTGCTGAAATCGATATGATGTTTAGTTCGGGTCCTAATAAAGGCAAATGGTTAGAGATTTCTGGCTCTGGTCAGGTGCATCCAGATGTGGTGCGTAATTTTGGCTTAGATCCCGAGAAATATATGGGCTTTGCTTTTGGTTCGGGGCTGGAGCGTTTAACCATGTTGCGTTATGGTGTTAACGATTTGCGTCAGTTCTTTGAAGGCGATTTACGCTTTTTGAAGCAGTTCAATTCTTAATTTTAGCTCGGTCTATTACTCATGTTTGTTTCTGAATCTTGGTTACGTACTTTAGTTAATCCTGCATTGGATTCTGATACGCTTTGTCATCGCTTAACCATGGCTGGGCTAGAGGTCGAAGAATCCGTTACGGCAGCGCCGGCATTTAGTGGGGTGGTAGTAGCAGAAATCACTGCTATAGAACCACATCCTGATGCGGATCGTTTGCGTGTTTGTCAGGTCAATACCGGTACAGACACGGTACAAATTGTATGTGGGGCACCGAATGCGCGTCAGGGTCTAAAAGCTCCTTTAGCTCAGCTAGGCGCGGTGTTGCCGGGTGATTTTAAAATTGGTAAAGCCAAAATGCGGGGCGTGGAGTCCTTTGGGATGCTATGTTCAGCTAAAGAGCTAGGCATTACCGAGGACTCCGATGGGCTCTTGGAGCTACCAGCTGATGCTCCTGTAGGCACCGATATTCGCGAATACCTAGACTTAGATGATCATATTATTGAAATCAAAATGACCCCAAACCGAGCTGACTGCTTGTCCATGCTTGGGGTGGCGCGTGAGGTAGCAGCATTAACGGGCGATACGTTAAATCTGCCTTCTTTTGAGCCAGTGCCTGTTACGATTGATGATCGTTTGCCGGTCACAATTTCGGCACCGGATTTATGTGGGCGGTTTGCTGGGCGCATAGTAAAAGGTATTAATGCGGCAGCGCAAACGCCTGATTGGATGGTTCAGCGTTTAGAGCGTGCTGGACAGCGTTCGGTTTCTGTGTTGGTGGATATTTCTAACTATGTGATGTTAGAGCTTGGTCGTCCGACTCATGTTTTTGATTTGGCAAAAATTGCCTCGGGGCTCGAGGTTCGTTGGGCAAAAGCAGGGGAAAAACTCACCCTGTTAAGCGGTAAAGAGGTAGAACTGCATGAGCAGGTAGGGGTGATTGCAGCCAATGGCGTTCCACAAAGCTTAGCCGGTATTATGGGTGGGGAAGACAGTGCTGTTGATCCCGCCACCACGCAAGATATTTACATAGAGGCCGCATTCTGGTGGCCAGAGGCCATTATGGGCCGTGCGCGTCAGTTCAAGTTCCACTCCGAGGCGAGCCATCGTTTTGAGCGCGGTGTAGATTATGAGCACGTGGTAGAGCACTTAGAGCGTATGACGCAGCTAGTCTTGTCCATTTGTGGGGGGCAAGCCGGTCCAATTGATGATCAAAAAATTAATGTGCCAGAGCCCCATCAGGTTTCTATGCGGCTGGCGCGCTGCCGCCGTGTTTTGGGTATTCCCGTCACCGAAGAAGAAGTAACCCAGATTTTTACACGTTTGGGATTTGAGTTTACGGTGGCAGATCAAGTGTTTACGGTAACGTCGCCTTCGTACCGATTTGATTTGCGTATCGAAGAGGATCTGATCGAAGAGGTTGCACGCATTTATGGCTTTGAGCGTATTCCCGATCAAGCGCCTGTTGCTGCTGCAAATATTGTGGTTGAAACAGAAACCCATAAAGGACCTCATCGTCTCCGTGCGCAGATTGCTGCTTTAGATTACCAAGAGGTCATTAATTTTTCCTTTGTCGAAGAGGCATGGGAAAAGCAATATGCTGGCAATGAAGACCCGATTCGCTTGCTGAATCCGATAGCGAGCCAATTGGCGGTGATGCGTTCATCCTTATTGGGTGGGCTGTTAGCTAATATTGAGCATAATGCACGTCATCGTCAATCGCGTGTACGGGTTTTTGAGCTAGGCAAAGTCTTTATGCGTGATGCTTCGGTTAAAGACGGGGATTTGACCGTGGCGGGGGTACATCAGCCCATGCGTTTAGCTGCTGCCGCTTGGGGGCCTGTGTATCCAGAACAGTGGGGGACAAAAACACGCCAGGTGGACTTTTTTGATGTGAAGTCCGATATAGAGAATCTGTTTGGTGTGCGTGCCGCGCAGTTGCGTTTTGTGGCCGCTGAGCACCCAGCGTTACACCCTGGTCGTAGTGCGCGTATTGAACTAGATGAGCGCGTTGTGGGTTGGTTAGGGGAATTACACCCCTTATGGTTGCAACAGCTTGATATTCAAACAGCCCCTGTGCTATTTGAGCTCGATGCAGAGGTACTGATGAATGTGCCGATGCCTGCTCCGCAACGGCAGTCCCGTCAGCCTGTCGTGCAGCGCGACTTGGCTTTTTGGCTAAGTACGACAGTCAGCTATCAAGATATTGTGGATACGCTGCAGCGTACCATTGCCGCGGATACCGAATTAACCATTGTGAAACAGTTCCGTTTGTTCGATGTATGGAAAGCCGATGCACAAGCCGCTGAACAAAGTCTGGCAATGCGTTTCTGGCTACAAGATAGTGAGAGCACCTTAGAGGACGAACGGGTAGAGAAAGCGATGCATAAACTGCTGGTTGCTCTTGAGCAGGCGCATCAAATTCGTCAACGGGCTTAATGTGTCATGATGATGAAAATAGATAAAACGTTGACCAAAGCGGAGTTAACCGATTTTATTTTTGAACAAGTCGGCCTCAATAAGCGTGAAGCCAAAGAGCTAGTGGATGCATTTTTTGCAGAAATTAGCGCGGCGCTAGAGCGGGGAGAGGAAGTCAAGCTATCCGGTTTTGGTAACTTTCAGGTACGAGATAAATCTTCTCGTCCTGGGCGTAACCCAAAAACCGGGGAGCCGATTCCCATTTCTGCGCGTCGGGTGGTGACTTTCCATGCCAGTCAAAAACTGAAGTCAGCGGTAGAAAATACCGGCCTTGAGTAAAGGTTATGGATTGAGCACAAAATGCGCTTATACTAATAAGCACAAAGGATCAACGAAATGAATGCTATGGAAAATCAAAACCTACCACCCATTCCGGCAAAACGCTACTTTACCATTGGCGAGGTCAGCGAGCTGTGTGATGTTAAGCCCCATGTGTTGCGTTACTGGGAGCAAGAGTTCACCCAGTTACGCCCCATGAAGCGCCGTGGTAATCGCCGTTATTATCAGCACCACGAGGTCTTGCTGATCCGTCGTATCCGCCACTTGCTCTACGAAGAGGGGTTCACGATTGGTGGAGCGCGTAATCGCCTAGGGGGCACAGGTGCTATTGAGCCAGATGCCGCTGCAGCGGTGCGCTTATCGGGTGCAGAGCTTCAAAGCATCCGTCAGGATTTACTAGCAGTAAGAAATATTTTAGATAAAGCCTTGGCGCAATAGCCCTTAGGCTGCTTCAACAAGTCCGGCATCGTCCGGACTTTTTTACTATGGAATACGATTACTTACGTGAGCATGCATTGCATGCTTTATTGATCAGTGACCCTAAAACTAAAGCAACTTACATTAAACAGCTGCACCAGCAGGGACCATGGCAGGTAGGGGCAGATTTAGCGATTCAAGAACCAAGTCAGGGGATACCTGGCCGCCCACAAAAGCCGGACATTGTGCCCCCGCAGCAGGTGAAACAGCGTTCACTGAATACCCCAGAGGGCCGCGCTACGCTTTTACATGCTTTAGCCCATATTGAGTTTAATGCCATTAATTTGGCTTTAGACATTATTTGGCGTTATGCCGATATGCCTGATGCTTTTTATGGGGATTGGTTATGCGTGGCTTACGAAGAAGTACTGCATTTTGAGTTGTTAAATCAACGCTTAAAGACCATGGGGTATGTCTATGGTGACTTTCCGGCGCACGATGGCTTATGGGATATGGCGGAGCGAACCAAGCATGACTTGGTGGCACGCCTTGCTTTGGTACCACGTACCTTAGAGGCCAGAGGGCTAGATGCCTGTCCGGTGGTTAGAGCGAAGCTTGCACAAGCGGGCGACGAGGATTCGGCTGCGATTTTGGATATTATTTTGCGTGATGAAGTAGGTCATGTGGCCTTGGGCAATAAATGGTATCACTGGATATGTTTACAAAAAGACCTGGATGCGGTGTTGTTATATCCGGATTTAGCGGAGCAATACCGAGCGCCCCGCTTACGTGGTCCTTTTAATTTGCCCGCGCGTCGTGCCGCAGGTTTTCAGCCCGAAGAGCTCGATTACCTAGAAAAACAAGCCCAGCTTAAAAATTAAGTGGTGGGCGCTTCCTGAACGGGGGCTTGGTATTCACCAAAATTAACCACTCTTCCGATAAACAACACAGCGCTAGAGGGTTCAGCCGAGCCCTCTTTGGGCTCTATCGTCATTTCAAAGATTTGCCCCACATGTACTTGACCAATAATTTCTGCTGGAATAGTGACGGGTTGATTCGGGTTGATTAAACCCAATGAGCGAATTTCTGTGCTGCTGGGTTCTTGGGTCCATAATTGTACAGACTGATCCGGGTGGAGATCGGTGCGGACTTGAGGGGCAAGCAAAACATGACCTTCGGGATCAACGCTAAGCACCCAGCCCGGGGTAGAGGTCTGCCCTGGGGCTTGAAGCACGGCTCCGGCGCGTGGGCTCATCTGTACCATTTGGACGGTGGGGCTTTTTGGGGTAAGTAACCAAGCAAGTGCAGCAAGAAGGACGAAAAAAGCAACAATAAGCCAGATATAGTGTGGCCTCCAAGTAAAACGCGCTCTTTTTGTTTGATCAGGAGAGGGGGCTGCTGGCGTTGATGGAATAGAAGTATCCGTAGCCAAAGGCTGCGCTGTAGCCTGAGTTTTATCTGGCTGGTCGCTATTTGTAGAAGCAGGAGGGGTAGAGCTGCTGGGCGCAGAAGGGGTGGCTTTGACGGTGGTGGGGGTATCAAAGCGTGTGGTGGCCGGCTTTTGTAAAATGGCCTGTAGGCTTGCGCTTGGCTGTTGAGGGCGGGGGACAGGAGCCTTAACGGGGGTAGGCGTGCTGATTGGCAGCCCAAGCTCTTGAAAGAGACGTTGTTGTATACGAGGGTTGGGCTCAATAGGGGTAAGACAGGCGGTTAACGCACAGAAAATGCCTTCCCACTGAATGAGGTCTTTAGCGGCATTAGAATCAGCACTAAGAAGTTGTTGAGCAGGTAGAGCGGCGTGTGCATCCCGTAATAAACCAAGGCAATATATTCCCAAAAGTGCTACTTCGTCATTGATGGGACGGTGCCAACCTGAATAATGCGGCGCCAAGGCCAATAGCGCGTCGTGAATTTGTTTTTGAGTGTGGCTAATGCTGCTATGGCATTCCTTAGCGATTTCAGCAAAGCTATAACCATGTAGATAGGCTAGGCCTATCATTTTGCGTGATTTTTCATCCAGGTACTGAAAAGGCAGCAAGTCCTTAGGGGCTTGCGCAGGAATAAAGAGGCTGTTTTTGACCTTTATAAAAGGGCTTAGTGTTGGGCTTTGTTTAAGACGTTGCTGCGCCCGAAAGCGTAAAATACTGTACATCCACGCTTTAGCTGAACCCATGTCAGGTGCATAGGCATTAGCATGCCGCCAAATAAGGGCAAAACTTTCTCGAGTTAATTCTTCGGCGTCAGTGGTGCGTTGTAAAAGACTTGTGCCTAATGCTAAAAAAGCCGGGGCTTCTTTTTCATAGAGTTGCTCGAGTGCTGCACTTTTTTCTTGTGCACATTGTGCTAATAAGGTCTGATAGGATACAGATTGCTCAGCCATAAGCTCGCCAAAAGAGGTTAAACAAAAAAACTATTGTATGGGCGAGCGCCCGTTTGATGCAGTAACAGAATGCAGCATTCTATTTGACGTATATAGTACCAAAGCGGTACTATATAGGTATAGTTAGTAAAAACCGAGACGAATATGCTGCGAATTAGCAAAATCATCGATTATGGCACCTTGGTGCTGACCCACATGGGCAACGAGCCAGACCGAGTTTTTAGTGCTTCGGAGCTTGCCACTGTGTTGGGTTTGGGCCAACCTACCGTAAGCAAAGTATTAAAGTTACTTTGCCAAGACGAGCTGGTCGTAAGCACACGTGGCGCGCGCGGTGGCTATGCCCTAGCCAGACCGGCGGATCAAATAAACATCGCTCAAATTATTGATGCCTTGGATGATCAGCCCTTTGGTTTAACCGAGTGCGTTGCCCACCCCGGAGCCTGTTCGGTAGAACAAGATTGCCATCTACGTAGCAATTGGCAGCGTATCAATGATATTGTACGCCGAACGCTAGAAGATGTCAGCGTTGCTGACATGCTTCGCCCTAATAACGAATACCCTTTGAAGCAATCCGACGGATTTGTGACTACATCAAGACGTCAGAACAGCACTTCCACAGCGGAGTTATCTTAATGAGTACTGTTAATGAACACCTCGACACGTTCTTGGATCGTGACTATGAGGCTGGGTTTATTACCGAGATTGAATCGATTACGATTCCTAAAGGCCTAAGCGAAGACACCATTCGACGTATTTCGGCTATTAAACAAGAGCCTGAGTTTATGTTGGAGTGGCGTTTAGCCGCCTACCG
>NZ_JASLIX010000037.1:0-4595 GCF_030152715.1 Paenalcaligenes sp. | reverse complement strand
CATAATGAAAGCTCGGCAAAAGTCTCTAGTTATGAACTGTGCGCTTGACGGTAAGTCTACGGGTACTGTGACAGGCATTAATCAGGTTTGGTCGATGGATTTTATGCATGACCAGTTCGCGGATGGCCAGAGTATTCGTCTATTTAATGTCGTGGATGACTTTAACCGTGAAGGTTGAGGTATTGAAGTGGACTTCTCCTTGCCGGCCGAACGAGTGATACGAGCGCTATAATCGAACGGTTCGTTATGATTGGCTAGCTCAACACCTCTTCGAAAGCCTAGAGGAAGTACAACAAGGAGCCACAGCTTGGCTCTGGATATACAATAACGAACGCCCCAACATGGCATTAGGGGGGATTACCCCCCAACACGCAACTCTTGCTCATTTTTAAGCTCAATATTAGGGTAGGTGGGATTCGCAGCTAGTAGGCTGGTTCTTCCTTGTTTTTTGAATAATCGCTTAATAGTGAATTCACCATCAACAACCGCAAGAACAATATGGCCATGTTTAGCATTGATGGAGCGGTCAACCACCACATAGTCTCCACTATCAATACCAGCAGTTTGAGCTAGAGGTTTCATAAGTCAATGAGACTGTAATTTCATACAGTATTTTTGACTAAACTGAGCTAAAGGTCAAATTGAAAATTAATTCATTTAATAACACGCTAATAATAAATGTGGATAAAAATAGATCTGTGTTGTGTGATGTTGCGACTTTTTGGATTGCCGGACGTACGCACTGAAAACGGTATTCAGCGTTTAATTTAGCTTGCTCTTCTATAAAAGCAGAGTAGCCCTAGAGCGTGGCTGCGTATATGTTGATCTCCACTTATTGCTTTCTGTTTATTTATACAGCTAAATAGAGAGCGTGGATAGTGGGGTGGAATTAAAATGGCACAAAAATGACACAGCGCAAACAAAAACAAAAAAGCACCTAAAGCATAAAAGCTCTAAGTGCTTGATTGTTTGAGGTATTCTTGGTCGGGACGGAGTGATTCGAACACTCGACCCCTTGCACCCCATGCAAGTGCGCTACCAGGCTGCGCTACGCCCCGAAAGATTTAACTATAGCATGTTGGGTTTAAATTTGTCAACTATCATTAACATCTGCCAA
This sequence comes from Paenalcaligenes sp., assembly GCF_030152715.1. Classification (NCBI taxonomy): domain Bacteria; kingdom Pseudomonadati; phylum Pseudomonadota; class Betaproteobacteria; order Burkholderiales; family Alcaligenaceae; genus Paenalcaligenes; species Paenalcaligenes sp. The sequence goes on along the minus strand of NZ_JASLIX010000037.1, from coordinate 3,478 downwards.
CATAGGATATCTGCTTTAAAATAGCGTATCCACGCACACAATCTGTGCTGTGCTAAAGTTAAAAAATGATTATATAGGAAAATGAAAAATGTTTCAAATTGGTGATGTGGTTAAGTTAAATAGTGGGGGGCCGGCAATGACGGTGACGCAGTTAGGGCTAACACATGGGCGGGTAGAATGCATGTGGTTTGATTGCGAGGGGAATTTAAAAACGGCGTTTGTCCATGCCAGGGCGTTGCAAAAGGTGGCTGGATGAGGTGGGGCAAGCCGCTCACCCCCTTGGCAAAGAGCAAAGCCTTGGCCATGGCTTTTTTATTAGGGGCTTTTTTTCTCTTTATTATTGCCAAACGGTTAAATGATGGTGCTGTCTACTGGGGGTACCTGATTGCTTTTGCTGAGGCTGCCATGGTGGGAGCACTTGCGGATTGGTTTGCTGTGACGGCATTATTTAGACATCCATTAGGGGTGCCTTTGCCACACACAGCAATTATTCCTCGAAATAAAGCGCGTATTGCGAGTAATTTGGGGGACTTTATTTGCGAGCATTTTTTGTCTACCGATCAAGTAATGCTCAAATTAAAACAGATGCAGTTGCCTCGAACGACGATGCGCTGGCTAGCTAAAAAAACCAATGCCCAATTATTAGCTTCTTATGCAGCATTGGTAGCGCAGCACAGTTTAACGGCATTGCGTGATGTCAGGGCCCAGCAGTTTATTCAGCAAACCGCTGTGCGTAATTTGAAAAACATTAATTTCGCCACATTGGGCGCACAAGTTCTGCAGTTGCTTACAGCAGACCAGCGTCACCAAGAGCTTTTAGATCAGTTGTTACATCGCATTAGCGCATTAGTGCAACAGCCTAAAATACAAGCTTTTATTGCTGAAAAAATCGCAGCAGAGGTCAAACGCACAGTTCATATTAAAAAAATCAGTGACTATGTAGGGGATTGGGGGACAGAAAAAATTGTCAGTCTTGTGGCTAAGGAAATAGAAGCCATCGCTGCCGACCCCCATCACGAATTGCGCTATAGCTTTAGTGCTTATTTAAAAGCCATGGTGTTGCGGCTTCAAAGTGACCCCGTTTTTATAGAAAAAGCAGCGCAAATGCAAACGCAGTTTTTGCAAGATCCGGCTTTACAACGTTATTTAACCCAGCTTTGGGGGGATATTTTAGATTGGTTGGAACAAGATCTGCATGGTGCGGATTCTGTATTACAACAAAAGCTAAGTGTTGGCCTGCAGCAAGTGGCTCATCATATTTTGCAAGATCATGCTATGCAACAGTTACTTGATGAAAAACTACAAGAGATGGCGCCACCACTGATAGAAAAATACCGGGGCCGTATTGCACAGTATATTGCTGATCGCGTGAATGCTTGGGAAGAAAAAGAATTGGTGTATCAGCTAGAGCATGCTATTGGCAAAGACCTGCAATATATACGCATCAATGGCACCGTAGTGGGTGGTGCCATTGGCCTAGTGATCCATTTTATTGGGCGTTGGTTGTAATGGGTGGTTGATGCAGGGCTTGTCTGGCTTTTTGAATGGCGAGTTTTATATAAGGGTCCATGCTGTCTTGCCGTAATACCCAGTCTTGATAATCAGGCGGTAACTCGCTAATAGGGGTGCCTTTGTGTTTACCAAAGGGCATCAACCGTGGTAAGCGTGCTTGTTCAGAAAGCTCCCAAAGCTGCTCCCAAGTTTGTACGGGTTGCTCGAGTAGAGCCAGCATTTTTTGCAGAATAAAACGACAGTTTTGTACATCTGCTAAAGCTGAGTGGGCGTTTTTTAAGCGTTCACGGGCATGGGGACGAAAAAAATAGTACATCAGCGCCGATTGGCTATGACTATCTAGTTGAGGTAAAAGCATACGGCTTAAAGCCAAGGTACAAATTCGCTTAACGTTAGGGCGGCCTGCCATTTCCCAGTCATAATCGACATTGTGCCCAATCATGTACTGGGCTTGTGCTGGAAACTGAAATGTTGTGCAGGGTGGGCAGTTGACCAGCTCCTCATCATAAATGTGATGCACCGCTAACGCCCCTAAACTAATGGGGTGACGCGGCTGATAACGCTGCTCAAACTGACTTACCACCTGTAAAGTGGTTGGGGCATCGATCTCTAGCCAGGCGGCTTCAATAATATCCGGTTGTTCTGTACCAGTCGTTTCCGTATCAAAAATATAAGCACTCATGATGATATCAGTAAAGTTATTTAACCTATTTATGATAACGCAGTAACGTCACCTTGGTGGTTGTGCGGTTTTGTAACAGCAGCATTAAGGTATTTAGGTCGTAAAGTGCACTATGACGGTCACTCAGTAACAATTATGGGTTTATCCGTATTTACTTTTTGATAAAAATTGATCTTGGAATAATGAGAAATAGCAGTATGATGAAACTGTGCTTTTAATTCATTCTTGATTGATTAAAAGCGTTTTATCGATAACGGAGGTGCTTTATGTTTAAATCCACTTTAAAAACCACAGTTGCCGCTGCTGCTATTGCTTTAGCAGGAATAAGTGGTGCAGCTCTTGCTGACACAACAGCCCACGATCAAATGCAACCGGTGGCCACATCCGTTGCCCAGATTCTGCAAGACACCAAAGATGATCAACGTGTGTCATTACGTGGACAAATCACTAAGCAAACGTCTGAAGAAAAATTTATTTTTACTGATGGTAGCGGTGAAATTCAATTAGATATTGATGATGACCTCACCAAAGTTCAGCCGATCAACCCACCGGTAGAGGTAGAAATCATCGGCGAAGTAGATAAGGGTCTGATTAGTGACACCGAAATCGAAGTCAAATCGTATACCATTGTGCAATAAACTACAGCTAAAAAAAACCCAGGGTAATGCCTGGGTTTTTTTGTGCTTAACCAACTTGGAAATGTCCCTCTGGATAACGAATACGGCTGCGGCGACGTGTAGCTAGGCTATATACCAAGGTCAGGGGGCCTAGTCGCCCTGCAAACATGAGTAAGGTAAGGACAAATTTACTAGGCAAGGAAAGCTCTCCTGTTATACCAAAACTCATACCTGTGGTTGTGATGGCAGACATGACCTCGAACATCACACTGCGCAAAGGCAGCTTATCAAAAATCGTAATAAATAAAAGCCCCATAAAAAATAGGCTAAACGTGATAAGCACCAAAGACAGTGCTTTTTGTACCGTTTCCGGGGATACAGTACGCTGCATGAGCACCACCTCTTCACGGTGACGTAAATAGGAAATAACAGCAGCAATTAACACAATAAACGTACCAAGCTTAATACCGCTCGCTGTACTTAAGGAACCGCCACCAATAAACATGTAAAACATGATGAGCAAAACCGAGCTATCACGCATGCTGCCAGCGTCCATTGTCACAAAACCTGCGGTACGACTGGAGATGGCTTGAAGCCAAGCGGCGGTGGCTTGCTCATACCACGGCAAGCTGGCGATGGTGTTGGGGTTTTTGTGCTCAAATAACCA
>NZ_JASLIX010000123.1:0-4390 GCF_030152715.1 Paenalcaligenes sp. | reverse complement strand
GCGACTTCTTGCCCCAATGCCTGCTCTTTGACGTTCGCAATGAACTCTCGCACCACGGGCAGCGCTACGTCCGCTTCTAAAAGCGCCATGCGGACTTCGCGCAGCATCTCCTGCGTGTTAGATTCAGTCAATCGGGCTTGTCCACGCATTGTTTTTACAACACGTGCCATGCGCTGGGTAAGATTTTCAAACATAAGTCTGGTTTCGCTTAAACTATAGAATAGAGGAGACAGATTAAATATGGTTTACTGTGGCATCGTGCCTGAAAACTTTTACCTACCCTGTCAATAAATATGTCTGCAAGTATAGTATTTCATGGATTGGCGGCCATCGCCTATGCTGTATTGGCTTTGTCGTTATGGCTGCCCATACAAAAATACCAACGCTCTCCAAAATTAGACCGTACTTTTAGAGCCGGCCTATTAGCCGCTATTATCATCCATGGTACGGGCTTGTTGTTAACCATTATTTTGCCACATGGGCTACATATTGGCTGGGCTTTAGCCCTATCCGCAGGGCTCTGGCTAGGTATGGTGGTATTTTGGTTTGAAAGTTTATATCTGCGGCTAGATAGTTTGCTGCTTATATTACTACCTACTGCCGCCCTCGTCAGCCTTATTGCCACCTTATTCCCAGAAGGCATTGTAGTCCATCATGCCAACAGCGAATGGCTACGTGTGCATTTACTGATCGCCTTATGTGCTTATGGCCTGGCAGGCGTAGCCGCTATGCATGCTATTTTAATTACCGTATTAGACCGACAGCTGCATCGTCCCGTTCAGGCTGCCGGTCAGCAAAACACATGGTATCGTGCATTGGACAGTATGCCACCCTTAATGGTCCAAGAGGATTTACTCTTTAGACTGATTCGTATCGCTTTTTTTGTCCTAACCCTTACCGTAATCACAGGCATGGTTGTATCATTACGGTTAGCGAATCAGCTTATCCCTCTAGACCACAAAACCCTCTTTACCTTGCTTTCTTGGGTAACCTTTGGCGGGCTACTTATCGGGCGCCAGCTTCGTGGCTGGAGAGGGCGTATTGCACTTCGCTGGACGCTGGTGGGGTTTAGCTTTTTACTATTGGCCTATACCGGTAGCCGTTTTGTGTTAGATGTTATTTTACAGAGAGGTCCTTTTGGCTAAATTGCTGTTGTGGGTGGTAGTCATTATTGCAGCCCTGCTTGTCACCCGAATGATTACCCATAAAAAAACACTCGGGCAACGCCCTAAAAAACCCGTTTCTCGACACCAAGCCGAGCCCATGGTACGCTGCGCTCATTGTGGTATTTATCTTCCTCGCTCCGAAGCACTGATGAGCAACGATCACACATGGTGCAGCTTGGATCACGCTAAGCTTGGTCCCCGTCACTAATGCGCTATATCGATCGTCACGGCTGGCTCTGCACCCAACCAGGCATACGCCATGCCCCCTCGCCTAATGCGAATGCTCGCCCTTCCGGCATCGATCCTTATTTATTGGTGATTCACAATATCAGCCTGCCCCCCAATCAGTTTGAGGGGGATGCCATCATTCGTTTTTTTCAAAACCAGCTAGATTTTGATGCTCACCCATGGTTTGAACACATACGCGGGGTTCAGGTCTCGGCTCACTTTTTAATTCGACGAGATGGTGAAATCATCCAGTTTGTTTCTACCCTAGATCGGGCCTGGCATGCTGGGCAGTCTTTTTTTCAGGGAAAAGAAAACTGCAATGATTTCTCTATCGGTATTGAGCTCGAGGGTGCCGACACCATCCCTTACAGTGATAGCCAATACGAGCGCTTAGCCTACCTAACAAACATACTGAGCCAGCGTCACCCGCTACGAGCCGTCTATGGCCACGAGCATATCGCGCCCAAGCGTAAAACAGACCCTGGCCCTGCTTTTGACTGGTGGCGCTACGCTAAGCTTTGTCAGCTGCCTTTGCGTTGTTTTGCGCTCGACTAATATACATCGCCCAAACAATCACGCTGTATGGCATCCAGATTATGGCACCCAGCTAAAGCCATTGTCACCTCGAGCTCTGTGCGCAAAATATGTAGCACATGCGCCACCCCTGCGGCTCCAGCAGCGGCTAACCCATACATATACGGGCGGCCAATCAACACCGCTTTTGCACCAAGCGCTAAAGCAATAAACACATCTGTACCACGCCGAATCCCACCATCAACCAATACCGGTATCGACGCCCCCACAGCCTGCACCACAGCAGGTAAAGCCTGTAATGGCGTAGGAGCAGCATCCAAAACACGTCCCCCATGATTAGACACCACAATACCCGCAGCGCCTATTTCCAGAGCCTGTCGCGCGTCACTGGGGTGCAGTATGCCTTTTAATAATACAGGCAAGGGGCAATCTTGGATAAACTCCGCCACCTGTGCCCACGTTGGTGCCGTCTGCAAAAAACCCGTACCAAACAATGGACTTTGCCCCGCTTGCGACACCAAAGCTGGCTGCGGTGCAAAACCACGTAAATTCACTGCCTCCACCCCTGCAGGCAAACAAAACTGGGCTCGCTGCTCTCTGTTACGTACCCCATTAACTGGCGCATCCACCGTTAATACGATTGCCTCGACACCTAACTGCACCGCCTGCGTTAATAAGCGTGCGCTCGCTTGTTGATCTAGTTGCCAATACCATTGCAGCCACTGCGGGCCAGGTGCTTGAGCAGCCAAAACGGCTAAATCCGTGGAAGACTGCATACTAACCACAAAAGGGGTTTGCATTGCCGCCGCCGCTAAAGCGGTGGCTAGCTCGCCCTCGGGATGCGCCAAGCGCTGATAAGCTACAGGCGCTAAGAAAATAGGATAAGCGTATTCTTTCCCTAACAGGCTCACTCGGGTATGGGCGACAGTTAAATCACGTAAAACGCGTGGCCAGATCTGATAACGCTGATAAGCCGATTCATTACGGTGCAATAAACGCTCATCGGCCGCCCCCCCTGTTAAATAAGCCCAAGCTTGGGGCGTCATACGTGCCTGAGCATAAGAAATATAATCAGCAACCGTCACAATCTCTGCCGGAATCTGCCCCAAAGGTGCTAAAGGAGTCGTCATCACAGCTCCGCCCACTCACGTAGTAGGTTATGGTAAACGCCACTTAATACCGCAAGCTGCGGATGCTGGCTATTCGTGGCGGCTATCGCTTGAATACTCTGATCCAAATCCCACAACATACGTCGCCGGTGCGCTTGGCGTACCATACTCTGCGCCCAAAAAAAGGAAGCCAGCCTCGTGCCAGCAGTTACTGGGTTCACTCTATGCAAACTGGTCCCTGGATACACCACCATATCGCCCGCATTTAATTTAATCGACTGTGTCCCATAGGTATTTTCAATCACCAGCTCTCCCCCCTCGTATTCATCGGCATCGCTCAAAAACAAGGTAGAAGATACATCAGTGCGTAAACGCGCCTCTGTGCCCGCAATAGGAAAAATAGCGTTGTCAATATGATTCCCATACGTACCGCCCCCCTGATAGCAATTAAATCGAGGGGGCAGTATTTTTGCAGGCAAAGCCGCCGCAATATAAGTGGGGTTATTTTGCAAAATATGCAGTAAAAACTGCCCCACTTGCAAACCTACCGGACTGGTTAGCGGTAACTGTAGATTAGCTTTAACATGTTGTGCTAAATAGCCGGCTGTTTTTTTTCCGTCCTCCCATTCAGCGCTGAGTAATGCCTGTCTACAATCTTGCACCTGCTCAGGTGTTAAAACATGTTTAATGGTGATCAGCATGGCTTTCCCTTAATGCAAAAGCCGCCCCAGATGGGGCGGCGTCTATGCGGTATCAATGCACGATTTACTCAAAGCGATAGGTCGCATTCAACATATAAGAACGACCTGGCCCCACGTTTGCAAATAATCCCACATGCGAAGCATCATACACCCGTGTGTTAGTGATGTTATTGACATTAAACTGAAGATTAAAGTTTTTAGTCACATCATAACGCACCATGGCATCATAAACCGTGTGCGATGGGAGTTTTAATACGTTAGCATCGTCAACAAAACGTTTACCCACATAAGTCACACCACCCCCAACGGTCCAATCAGGCTGGACTTTATAGGTTGTCCACAAAGAGGCGCTGTTTTTGGCAATGAATTTAATTTGATTGCCATCATAAACGGCTTCTTTATTGCGGTATTTTTTGATCTTAGGATCTAAGTAAGTATAACCTGCCCAAATATCCCACTTGGGCGTGATCGCGCCTGTGGCACTCAGCTCCAAGCCGCGAACCCGATTGCTTCCAGATAGCGAGACATCCCCCGTAGCCGGATCGGTAGAACGCGCATCCGTTTTATCGGTCTGGAAAACCGCCGCGGTCAACGACAAACGCTCGTCCATCACATCCCATTTTGTACCGAGCTCCCAAGAACGACTTTTCTC
>NZ_JASLIX010000097.1:0-16838 GCF_030152715.1 Paenalcaligenes sp. | reverse complement strand
CTGGGCCGAGTGCGCAACCGCTGCTCGTATCTCCACAGGCGTTACTTCCGGCATGCCCTGCCGTAGGCTGCCTTGGTTGTCGGCAGCAATGCCATTATAGGACGGCTGCGCCGTCCGCGCTATCCTTCCCCGCCCTGAACGGCGGGGCTTGTCGCGCACCGGGTCAGCCCCAGTAGTCGACCGTAATAAATCCCAGGCCTCGAGCAACACCTTGGCATCGGCTCGGGCCATTTGCGCTGGGTCAGACAAATGACGCCGCCACTGGCGTGCGCCCGGTTTGCCATGCGCCCAACCCAGCATGGCTTTAGTAATCTGACGTGGGCGTGTACCAGCTTGGAGTTCTTGTGCTAAATACTGATACATCCGCGCTAAGACGGCCTCTTCGTCTAGACGAGTGACTTGAGGCCATATCACATCGTGCATTTGTCCAAGCACAGCAGGAGTATGCCAAGCCGCACGGCCAATCATCACACCATCAAAAGTTTGAAGATGCGTTTGGCATTGTGCCACGGTACTGATGCCCCCATTTAAAACAAAGGTAGCCTCTGGAAAATCCGTTTTTAGCTGCGCCGCATAATCATAACGCAACGGCGGAATATCACGATTTTCTTTAGGCGATAAGCCCTTAAGCACAGCATTACGCGCATGCACAATAAAAACCCGTACCCCCACCTCGTACTGGATACCTACAAAATCACGCACAAAGCTGTATGAGTCCTCGTAATCCAAACCTAAGCGATGTTTAACTGTAACAGGCACCGACACCGCGTCTTGCATCGCTTTAAGACAATCGGCGACCAAAAGCGGTTGGCTCATTAATATTGCCCCAAACGAGCCTTTGAGTACCCGGTCCGAAGGACAGCCACAGTTTAAATTGATTTCATCATACCCCCACTGCTCACCCAGCTTTGCGCTTTTTACTAAGGCCTGCCGATCGCTCCCGCCCAACTGCAAAGCCACGGGGTGCTCAGAAGGATCAAAACGCAAATGCCGCGCCACATCACCATACTCTAACGCACCAGTAGTAATCATTTCGGTATAAAGACGCGCATGTGGCGCTAAAAGCCGGTGAAAATACCGACAATAGCGGTCGGTAACATCAATCATTGGGGCCACACAAAGCGCCCACGGGCTTGGTGCAGGTAACGGATCTATTTGGCTCAAAGCCATGTTTGCATGTAGACTCACAACTAACCTATTTAATCAATCAAAAAGCCACCGGCCTAAATAGGCTTTATACTGGACTTTTATTCATCACGGCGACAGAATCCATGCTGTCGTACTCAATGCTCTTATTTTATTGATCATTTTAACAACATGGCTGTTTTTACTCCTGTTACCGACGCCGATGCGCGCGCGCTATTGCAACATTATAATCTGGGTGAACTGGTTTCTTTACGAGGTATCAGCGCCGGTATTGAAAACACCAACTATTTTCTTACCACCACCACCGGGGAATATGTATTGACCTTGTTCGAGGTACTGACCTTTGAACAGCTGCCCTTCTATATTGAGCTCATGCACCACCTGGCAGAAAAAGGTATTCCTGTGCCCTCTCCTCAAACGCTAAAAAACGGACAGCGTTTGACGCGTATGCATGATAAACCCTGCGCGATCGTAACACGTTTAGATGGCAGCTATGTGCCCGAACCGGGCCTAAAACATTGTGCCCTAGCAGCACAAACACTGGCTCAAACCCACTTAGCCGCTCAAGACTATCCCCTGACACAACCCAATCTACGTAGTCTACCTTGGTGGGAACAAACTATTCCTGCTATCTTGCCTTTTTTAAACGCCGAGCAACACCAGCTCATCACCACAGTACTAACAGAACAACAAGCTTTTTTTGCCAGCGAGCTGTATGCTCAGCTCCCCTCTGGTCCGGCACACTGTGATCTATTCAGAGATAACGTACTCTTTGCCGGTACAGCTGAACACCCCGTAATGGGTGGTTTTATTGACTTTTATTTTGCGGGCTGTGATACCTGGATTTTTGATATTGCTGTCAGCGTCAATGATTGGTGTATCGAGCGCGACACGGGCACCTTTTTACTCGAACCGCTTCGAGCTTGGTTAGGCGCTTATCACGCAATCCGCCCCTTTACCGAGGCAGAAAAGCAAGCATGGCCACTGGTTTTACAAGCCGCAGCCCTGCGTTTTTGGGTGTCACGTTTATATGATTTTTATCTGCCTCGCCCTGCGCAGACTTTAAAACCCCATGACCCCACCCATTTTGAGCGTGTACTTCAAGCACGTCGTCAACCACAAATCTCTTTGGATGAACTCATAGGATAATTCATGCAGGCTGCACGTCTTCCCGCTAGTTACGGTTGGGCGTGGTTATTACAAGGTTGGGCGTTGTTTAAGCGCCAACCTATGACCATGCTTTTCTGGAGTTTAATGACTAGCTTACTTATCAACCTAAGCTATTTAATCCCTGTCTTAGGCCAACTAGCGTTAATTGCGCTTACCCCAACCTTAGGGTTTATTGCGCTTAACGCCTGTGTACGCATTGAGCGCAACCAACCCACCCCTTTAGGTCTATGGCTAGAGCCTCTACGCACCACGCCGGTTAAACAAGCAATGATACGCTTGGGTATTGCTTATTTAATTTGCTGTACGCTAGCTGGGTTTATTGCAGTGCTACCTTTTACTAACAATATTCTGCCCGTGTTAGAACAAGATAGCATCGACCCTGACGCGCTAATGCAAGTCGTTAAAGCACCCTTTATGCTCTTTGGGATCCTCTATGCAGGTATCTCAATTTTATTCTGGCATGCCCCGGCGCTTATGGGCTGGCATCATATTCCGTTGAAAAAAGCTCTGTTTTACTCCATGGTGGCCTGTTGGCGTAATAAAGGGGCTTTGCTGATATTTGGTTTTTGCTGGTTTTTAATTTATATGGCAATGCAATGGCTCGCATCGCTTCTATTGCATATCACCGATGCAAGCTTAGCCCATTTTCTGATTACCCCTGTTAACCTGATTGTAATGGCCCTTCTGTACAGTAGCTTTTATCCTATTTATCGCAGTGTCTTTGGCCAAAACAATTTACCCGCCAAGGTATAGTCTGAGCTATTCCATGTTGTGCTAGCGCCATCCACAATTGATGGCGCTTTTTTGTATTAGAAATTGCCGTTTCTATTACACCATGCGCCCGTTTATCCCAGCAGCTACATACGAACTGTAAACGCTGCCAGGTCCGCAGTGGTCGGCCCTCCCTATCCACAAATACGACCCATAAGGGCTGTTTTAGCCCAATCCCTTGGACAGCACGACAATGAGCAAAATACAAAGCGTGCTGTGGATAAGTAAACACATGCCAACCATACAAACGTGCCCACATACCTTGAGCTTGATAAAGACGCACCCCTGTCTGTATCCATAACGGATCAGATGCTAAAAAGCTTGCCATAATTGAAATACCAAAGGATAACCAATGACTAAAAACGTACATGGAAAAATACAAGTGACTAAAGGAAAAAGCATTTTCACCGGTGCTTCCATGGCTTTTTTTTCAGCACGCAGAAAACGCTCTTGGCGCCGTTGCTGTGCTTGCTGTCGCAATAACGGCCCTAAACTAACCCCCATATCTAACGACTGCTGCCAGGCCGCAACAAAAGCCTGCATTTCATCTAAATCCACTTGATTAGCTAGCCGTGTTAAAACCTCATCCCTTGGTACCCCTGTGCGCAACTCATCTAACACCTTTTGTAGATGAGCGCGTAAAGCCTGGTCAGGCAAATGCTGTACGCAGAGTTGTAATGCCATCCACGCCCCCATACCAGCCTCTAAACTCAAAGTTAATAAGTCCAGCATAAAAGGAAAGTCATACTGCATTTGCTGTTGTTGTAAACGCAAACGTCGCTGCCATCCTAATATAGGCAGGTAAAAACCTAACCCTAGACCTATAACCCCCATCCAAATCCCCCCAACTAGCACCCCCACTAACGCCCCCAGCATGGCTCCAGCACACTGTCTAGCAAAAAACACCTCTATTTGTATTTCATCTAAACGAAGAAGCCGCTGCAAACGCAACCGATAGCGCCAACTAAAAAAAGGACGACAAATCTCAATCCAAGCTTGCCACCACGGCGACCACCAAGTTTTTGGCAATACCGCATCCTGCCTAGGTCTAGCCCACAAAGGTCTAAATAGCCCCCACAACAACACCCCACAGCTTATAAAAGCACAAGCCAAACTAATTCCCAACCACATCCTGCCCCTCTATAAACGGATATTTACGATACGATAAATTAACCACAACCCAAGTGCTTCTAACACAATAATGGTTAATAGCACCCAGCGCCCCGAAGCTTCTTGCCACAAAGGCGCGATCAAAGCACTGTCTAACACATATAAAGCGGCTCCTACCAGGAAAGGCAATGCCACCATCACCCAAGCCTGAATTCGCCCTTGGGCTGTAAGCGCTCGAATCCTGCCCTCTATATACAGCCGTTGATTAATCGTATGCGCCATGGATTCAAGCAAGTCAGCTAACCCCCCACCGCTTTGTCCTGCCACTGCCAGCGCCGATCGCAGTAGGCTGTTTCCTTCGCAGGGCATACGCGCATACAGCCTAGCAAACGCTTCATCTCGCGCTACTCCCATTCTTTGTTCACGTAAAACTAGGCTTAGTTCCTGCACCAAGGGGGCATGACACAATGGTGTCATGCGTTGCATAGCCACAGCCAAGCTACTACCAGCGCGTAACGCTCCAGCCAACGCCAACAAATAATCAGGCAGCTGTTTTTCATAATGTTGTAAGCGCCGCTTTTTCCACCACCGTAACGCTAACGGCCAGACCATTACACTCAACATCGCCCCCATAAGCATCCACCACCAAGAGCCAGTAGCCCAACCAAACAGCCCTGCCCCCACCACTAAAGACACCCAAAACAATGGTGCCAGTGCATGCCCTTGAATAAAAACAAACCGGGCTGCAAGATCTTGCTCTGAGCGCTGTAAAAAATACTGCTTTAAAGTTTGCCCATAACGCCACAATTGCGGTAGGTAAACCAACCCTAAGACCGCCACGGCCCCCCAAGCCATTAAACTAAGCACTAGCCACATAACACTCTCCTGATGTAGGCATGAACCACTCCGCTGGCACTGAATTCAACATATCGCCAAAACACAAAGGCATCACCCCAGTGGCATAAAAAGTGTGTCGTGCTGGATCAAATACAAATAAGTCTTGCATCTGAATACGCCCACTTTCCATGCCTGTAATCTCACTAATCCGGCTAATGACCCGTCTCCCGTCTTGTAAACGACTTTGCTGTATGATTAAATGCAGCGCACTTGCAATATGCTCCCGAACAGCATGCAAAGGTAAATCCATACCAGCCATTAAAATAAGCGTCTCTAAACGAGCTAAAGCATCTCGTGGGCTATTGGCATGAAGCGTTGTTAATGAACCTTCATGCCCGGTGTTCATTGCACTCAACATATCAAAGGCTTCAGCCCCACGACACTCGCCCACCACAATACGATCAGGACGCATTCGTAGTGCATTACGTACCAAATCACGGATCGTAATTAATCCTTTACCCTCACTGTTTGCAGGGCGAGCCTCTAAACTAACTACGTTGCCCTGCTTTAGCTGTAACTCTGCTGCATCCTCAATGGTAATAATGCGCTCATGATCTGGAATGTAATTCGACAAACTATTCAATAAAGTGGTTTTACCGCTACCTGTACCGCCAGCAACAACCATATTTTTTTTATGTTGAACGCAATATTGTAAAAACTGCGCCATCACTGCACTCAATGCCCCTTTTTGCTGAAGCTGCACTAAGTCCAAGCGGTGCCGACTGAACTTACGAATAGTTAAGCACGGGCCGTGAATAGCAACTGGTGCAATCACTGCATTTACCCTAGAGCCGTCTTTTAAACGCGCATCCACCATGGGTGAGGAGTCATCAATACGCCGACCTAAAGGACTCACAATGCGTTCGATAATGGCTAATAGAGCGGCTTCGCTACTGAACGACGCAGACACCCACTCACATTTACCCCCTCGTTCCACATAAATCTGATCGAAGCCATTCACCATGATCTCCGTGATATCCTCCTCGGCAAGTAAAGGCTCTAATGGCCCTAGACCTATGGCCTCATTTAAAACCAAATTGATCAGCTGTTCTTGTGAACACGGCCAGCTTTGTTCTGACTGCTCAGTTAAAATGCGCAACAAATGCACACGCGCCTGCTCTCGTAATTGCGTATCTGACAGCGCCTCAATATCTTTACGTCGCAGATCCAATTCTTGAACTAGCTGCTGATGTAAAAATGACTGTAGCTGCCGTAGCTTTTGCTGAGCATGACGATCTGGGACTTCCCTATGCGGCATGACAGAAGGTGTATTACTCACTGAAGTTAATACTTCTGTCTCCACCATACGTAGAACAGTAATTAAACACGCCCCGATAATAATCTCGTCACCTACTTTGAGAGGACCATAGCGACTAATTCGCTTTTGATTTACTACCGTTCCACCCAATGTGCCAAAATCCTCAATATAGAGCGCCTGCCCTTCTAGAAAAATCTGGGCATGTTCTTTCATCACCCGCCAACCTCCAATTACCACGTCGTTATCACTGCTTTTTCCTATTGTTATTGGCACGGACAGCTGACGCTGTTCTTGATGGCCATTTTGAAAGCACAAATCAAGGTGTAACTGCATATTGCTCCTCTGCTACTTGCCATTGTGAACCCGCTCCCAACCAAGGATTCCACCCGATCGTCGCGACCTTGGAAACTGGGTTTTCGATAGGATGATTTAAAACTGGGGCAATAAAGTGATCATTGATCATCTGTTGGGCACTATTAACTCGTTGCTGTAAGGATTGATGCTGAGCGTCCACCAAGTACGGCGTGACAAAAATAGCAAGCTCAGTCTCATTGCGTTGATAACGTTTAGATTGGAAAAGCTGCCCCAAAATAGGAATATGATGCAGGCCAGGGACTCGGTACGCATTCTCAGCCATATCCCGCGAAATAAATCCTGCTAATACTAAAGTCTGCCCCGACTGTACATTAAACTCTGTACTAGCACGACGCGTTTTTAATGAAGGGCCCGTAGGAATAGATAAGCTCGGATCAATAGAGCTGACCTCTACATCCACATGGGAACGCACCGCTCCTGAGCTTTCCAAAAAAGGCGTTATTTTTAATGAAACCCCATACGGTTTGAACGACGTATTCGCATTTCCATTTTGATCCGTAGTGGAGTAAGGCACTTCGCCACCCGCTAAAAACTCAGCGGTAGCCCCGCTACGTGCTAATAGCTGAGGTTGAGCAAGTACAACTGCCTGTCCTGTCTGGCTTAACGCTTGAAGACGAGCCGCTAACAAGGCATTCAAGCCAAAATATCCTGCCATCGCTCCAGGCTGATACGGTAAAGGCATGACTACCTCGCCCGGTCTATCGAGCAGCTTAGCGCTACCTCCATCCCAAGCCAGCCCTGCATGCAAACCACCCTCGCTTTGATCAGCCCATCGTACGCCTAACTCTTGCATCAGATTTCTAGGAATCTCTAAGACCTTAACGTCGAGTAACACCATCGGCTCCCAAGACATGGTATGGCTTAGATCTAAGATTTGGGGATATCGCTTTTTCAGCTCTTCGAGCTGCTGTCGGTGCGTGGCTGTTAACTGTGCACCCTCTACTACTACTTGATCTCCAACAACACTCACCTGTAATTGAGGTATACGTTGCAATAGTTCTTTTAACTCATGCACAGCTTGGGTTTGCATCGGCTCTTTAACCTCTACATAAAAAGTCCGGTGCCCCCCTGATTGAGTCCAAACCGTTAATGTGCTCGCTCCAGGATTACGAGCAAACACTAATACCTCTTTATCGTCGGAGGTCACGGCATTAATAACATGACCATCTCCCACAGCCACTCGCGCCACATCAGGGATCTCCATAATGCGCATTTCCCCTATATGTAACAGCCAATGTGTGGCTGACTGCGCTCCTGAGCTAGCACTCCAATACACCCCAAGCAACAGAAAAAACAAGAGACGAAATGGCTTCATCGCATCACTCCTGTAGATAACTCAGCTGCTCAGCTGTGGGAATGGTTACAACCGCCTCACGCACTGCTGCTGGCTTAGCATCTGTAGCACGTATCTGTCGCGGTACTTTATTTCCATAAATGACAGGCACAGATTTAAATTCTGTAGCGCTCGTAGACAAGCCCAATAAAGTCGCTAAATCTCCACGTACCGCCTTATCCGATAAATGCATATCATGTGGGTTACGTAACATCGCGGTGATCATGCCTACTTGACGGGCAGCCACCAACTTAGCCCCATCTTCTGGACTCAAATCTAAAGTCACCGTCGCATAACTTCCTGTACCTCCTTGTTGATCCGTATTATCATCAGTGGCTAGTACCAATACCCCTTGCAACAACGGGGCTGTCACTTTACGACGCTGATGATCGAAACTGACATACAAGTCAACCAGATCACCTGCTCGTAATAATCCGGCCAGCGCATTAATTTGATCCACTGGCATTGTCACAGCTCTTCTTCCATTTGCTAAGCGTGCTGAAAAATGCTCTGTTGTCGCCGCTACAGTGTGAACCCCCAAAACCATATCGCCCGCTTTAATAGAACCGCGTAATACCATTCCCAAAAGCCGTGTATACTGCTCCGGCGTCACACTATCAGCAGGTATAGATTGTTGAGGAAAAGCACGAACAGCTAAATGCATTTCATGTAAAACCGTTCCTGCTGGTAAATCCTGTGCAGCGACAACCCGCTCAATCAAAACAGGACGATTTTTTTGCTCTAACAGCAAACGCTGTTGCTCTAAATGACGATACCCAGCCCAAACGGCTACCCCAGCTCCTAAAAACACCACTCCTGCCCATAAGAAAAACTTATGATGAGCTCCTAAACGAAAAAATCTCATTGATCACTCCTTTTTAGTCAGTGGCCACCAAACCAAATGCCAAAATTCACCCTCATTCCAAATGACATACTGGTACTGATCTTGTTGCCACTCACACCATCTGTCGGTAGGACAGCGAACTCGTTCTAAAGACACGGTCTGATATAAGCGTTTAACAAAGTGACTCCAGCTATAAGCGCTTTTCGGCTTCGCCATAACGTACTGAGGCCAGGACTGCTCCCACTGCATTTGCCATATCTGTGTTACTAAGCCTTGCAACATAAAAGGTGTCACTAAGGGGCTCGTTAGCTCCCAGTTCCAGACAGAAACCCAACCTTCTGTTTGCTCTTCTTGCTGGGTGAGCATGACCATATAGTGCGCTTGTTGCTTTTGAAATGAGATTAACCATGCTGCTTGTGTGCGTTGTAAATAAAAGCTCTCTTGCAACTGCTCTTGCAATATATGCACTACCTGATCTGCTGTTGCTTGCGCTCTAAACTGTTGACTTTGAATACGTTGCCCTTGCCATAGCCATGACTCGACTTCAGACCACTGCCAAGGCATGTGTGCCAAAGTAGGCAATAACTGAGCCTGTGCTAATGGAGCTACCAGCCATAGCAGCCCTATCCCTAACCATCGCCACATAACTTGCCCTTATTCATACTCAAACATCGGTAAATCATGCTGCCAAGGACGTAACCAGTCGACTTGAGGCGATGCACGCGCCCAAGGGCGATCCACTGCTTGTAAACGTGTCTCCCATCCTCTTACCAAACGTTGCGAGTGCACTGCTGCCCCCCATAAAGAATCACTTTTTTCAATACGCTGCACCATACCCTCATCCGATAAAGCATGCCCCGCCCCCACCCAAATACTTGTCTGACTACTTAGTTTTAGCTCGCTGAGAAAATACGGTTTTTTCTGTGCCCAAGCCGCTGGCAACCAGCCACTATCCGATACCACCGTAGAAAAGCGCCAACGCTGTGACTGAGCAAACAGACCTTCTCTTTGTGCTTGCTGCATAAAGCTGGGTAAGATTGACATCACACCTAGAGGCTGTGCATTGGCATGCCATTCATGTGCAATTGGACTTAATAAACCCTCGTGATATGTGGGTTGCCATACCGGTTGATTCGCCCCCAACTCCCACCCCTGACTAAAGCGAAACGCACTCAATGCGGCATGATGCTGTGTTTGTAATTTAATTTGCTGCCAGCGTTGTAACCACATCACTGCCGCAATCAGCAACCACACCATGACCACAACCACCAGCATTTCCACCATGGCTTGCCCTCGCTGTTTATTCATCTTTTCCTCCTATTCCTAATGGCGTTAACCAATGGCGATGCTGCAAACGCGCCTGCCAAAAGGCATGGAGCAAATTCGATTTCTCTTTTTTTCTGTCTTGACGAGGATGAGGGCGTACAAAATAGCTTTCTGCACCACTGCGGCTACTCATTGCTACACCATAGGGACTCTGCCAAATTAACTCTGTGCTAAATGCCAGTGAGGAAGGCTTTTCTTGTACACGTAACCACGCAGCCAGCCCTCTTCCTTGCCACGTTTTTTGATCTTTTTTCGCCCACGATGCCGCTAATGGATTACTATTTCCTGAAAAAATATTCCAGTTCGTGTTTTGCTCTACCCAACGCCAAAAGTCCTGCTGAGAGAAGTCTTCTGGTGGATCGTCGATCACTTCTGATGCTGAGGTTTTTTGAGCGTGGCTTGGTAACCAAGCCCACCCCATTGGGTATTCTCTGTGATAGCAGCCAATCCAACGATTGGAGCGTAAAGCATGGTAAGACTGCGTATCCTCTGCATGCCACAAGCCCTTTTCATCCAACTGTGTTTGCCCACGCCGCCGTAATTCATGACGCTTGTGAGGACAACGTGGGTCCACGACCCACGTATTTTTTATCGTATGATTACGTGGCTGCAAAAACGCATAATGTTTCATGAGCTCCTGCAACCAAGGACGTAAGCTCAACCCTGGCTCCCAGACGGTATACCCATCCCAGCTTTCATCATAAATATGCAACTGCATCTGCTGTTTTAATTGGTTAGGATCAAACTCCGGATAATTATCTTGGAGTACCTGCCACATGACTTGCTCACGCCACAAGGGCAGCTGCTGACGAATTTGCAATAATGATGGGCTCATTACCTGCTGTGCGAAATGATCATGCTGAGCAAAAGCACGCCCTAAAGCTCTATAAAAACCCGCTTCCTGAGTCGAACCAGCAGCTAATGTCGAAGATTGGTAGGCTATGGCGTGCTCTGGTCCAAACATCATCCCAATCACACTGACGGGTGGGTTACGTAACCCAACCCGTACCGCTTCCGTACCAGCAAAATGTGCCCATGAGGCCATGGTGATTAAATGTGCCATCGCTAATTGGTGTCCTATATAAGCGCGCTGCATATACGCGGTATAGTTCAACACCTGTGCTTGCAATAATGCTCCGCTATAAGTCGCAGCATCTAATGCATGTCGTTGACGCACCACCTGCTGATTAACTTGCCCTACATAAAAAAATCGCTGCAGTACCAAGCCTAGCAATAGTGCAAACAACAGCCCCAGCACTAAGACCTGACCTTGCTGTGAAGCACGCATATTACTGACCACCTGCCTGTGCAGCATTACCCGTAAAGCTTTGTAGACTTTTGCTTTCGGTTTGCCCTGAGCTTAAGTTTGCGGCACTTTGTGCTTGTTGAGATTCTGCCGTCCCATCCTCACCGGCTAATTCCTTAGCCATGGCCGCTGTCTGGGAACGCACCACTTGCCCAAATAACTGAAAAACCGCAATGGCGGCTACGGCAACGAGGGCCACAATAATGATGTATTCCACCATCCCTTGGCCAAGCTGTTGTTTCTGGGGTTCCTGTAATGGTTTTTGCATTGCTTCCTCCTGTGTTAATTCCAGTCGCATCAGTATGCAAAAAGCAAAAGCTTTGCACTATTCGCAAAACCAACAACAGATAAAAACTCCCTATCTTTCGCTTCTCCCCCTACTTTTCCTTATTCGATAAAAATCAGCTATACTGGCGCCACGCCAGATGTGATCAGTATGGATCCATCGTTACGTGTGTCATGGTATGACTACGAGGATAAAAATGAACAGAAGACACTTCATGCTGACGCCACCCGCTTTGGCGCTCGGCGCATTGGTACTACCCAAAACCGGTTTAACCGCTCCCTTAGCCATTCATAGCAATACCCAACTTCTACCACGGCGGGGCAAAGGCCCACGTATCGTAATCTGTGGTGGGGGCTGGGGGGGGATGACTGCGGCTCGCTTTTTACCCGAGCTTATCCCCGACGCAGACGTGGTGTTATTAGAAAAAAACCCCACCTTTTGGTCTGGCCCAATGAGCAATAAATGGTTGGTTGATATCGTCAACACGGACTTTGTCAATCACGATATGCTCGAGCCCGCCAACAAATATGGCTACACCTTAATCAATACAGAAGTCACGGCTTTTGAGCGCGATAAAAAACAAGTGCGTACTGCGCATGGGCTGATTGACTACGACTACTTAATTCTTTCTGGTGGTATCCGAAATGCGTATGACGCGTGGTTTGGTAATGACCTGTACGCGGCCGAATACACACGCAAACATTTTCCTAATGCGTATATCCCCAACGCGGAAATGTTCGCACTCAAAAATAAGCTCAAAGCCTTTAAAGGCGGTACGATTGTCATGACGTTGCCGCCCCCACCCCATCGCTGCCCTCCTTCTCCTTATGAGCGAGCCTGTCTGATGGCGTGGCATATCAAAAAAAATAAGATCCCAGGCAAAATTATTATTTTAGATCCCAAGCCTAAAATTGCCCCCATTGGCGAAGGCTATAAAGCCGCTTTCGAAGAGCTATACCCCGACATCATTACGCATGTACCCAATGCTGTCGTCAAAGAAGTCGACCCGTTTAACAAAAAAATCAAAACCGCTGCTGGAGATTTCACCTTTGATGATGCAGTTCTCATGCCCCCACACCAAGCCTCCGATATGGTTTGGTATGCTGATCTCATCGGTAAAGACGAAAACGGTAAACCCACCGGCTGGGCAGATATGCATCCGCGCCTGTTTACCGCTAACAGCGATGACAATGTGTACTTTGTTGGAGACTGCATGGGCATGATCTCTGATCAGTTTGGTCACTACCCTAAAAGCGGTCACGTGGCTCATGCCATTGCCAAAATTGTCTCTCAGAACCTCTATGAGCGTATTACAGGCAAAGAAATCGTACCGGTTCTGCCCGATAACTTGTGCTATATGATGGTCAATGGCGACCCGCAAGAAGAAATCTCGGTTAAATTTGAATACGAAGTCGATGCCACCGGCAAGGTACTACAAACCCAAATCGATATGGACGTTCGCTCCACCGATTTAGTTCAAGAAGACTTCGACTGGATTAAGAGCCGCTTCAATGACTTCCTCTAACCATCTCGTCGCACCAGCTCACCTTGTAAAACGCCGTCAGCTTTTAATCGCAACAGCATTGGGGCTAAGCACCACCTTTCTACCACCCGCTTTACGAGCCCAATCCGCAATTAATGAGCTGCTGCGTCCAGCCACTGCCGCTGAAGTTAAAGCCATTTTGGATGATTTTACTCAAGGCCAAAGCCCCATCACCACGGGGCTGAAACTGGATATGCCGGTTTTAGGCGATAACCCTGCCGCGGTTCCGGTCAAAGTTGTTTTCGATGAAAGCATCACCCCCGAAAACTTTTGCGAAGAATTAATTATATTGGCGGAAAGCAACCCTAAACCACTCGCTTGCCGATTCCAGTTCACGGCTTTAGCAGGCACCACCGAAGTTGCCGTGCGGTTGCGTCTCATAGAAAGCCAGAACATCCGTGCCTTAGCACGTATGAATGATGGTCGTATTTTGATGGCACAGCGTCATATCACGGTCACCGCTGGTGGCTGTGGCATGTAAAAAGGGACTCTATGACAAAACCTCGTATTTGGATCAGTAATGCCAAGCCTATGGCAGGCGAAATTGTGCGCGTGCGGGCTTTAATCGAACATCGCATGGAAAGTGGTATGCGTTTAGATAATGACGGTAATGTAATACCCCGCCATATTGTGCATACCTTTACAGCCAAGCTCAATGATCAGCTTCTGTTTACTTGGCAACCCGAAACGGCGATCTCTCAAAACCCTTATATTGAGTTTACCTTTGTTGCGCGTGAATCAGGCACCCTATCTATGCAGTGGGTTGATGATGCCAACCAAACCGTCTCGGGTGCCGTAGAGCTAGAGGTAAACCGATGAAACGCATCAGCAATAAGCGCCTATTCACTCTAGGCGCGAGTATCTTATTGGGTCTATGGGGCAGCCAGGTCACAGCGGATACTCGCCCCTTTGATGTTCGTTTACAAGCCAGTGCCTGTGTGAACTGCCATCAAACCCACACCAGCGCCATCCCTGCTATTGCTGGACAGCCCGAATCCGTGCTACGCGAGCAACTTCTGGCTTTTAAGGCCGATCGCACCCCTTCTACGATTATGCATCGCTTAGTCGCGGGCTATGAAGAGTCGCAACTACGCGCGCTTGCCAAGTATTTTTCACAACAAGCACCGACTGAGCCGGTTTCAGATAAGGCGTCTCAAAGATGAAAAAGAATCAAGGCTACTCCCGCCGTCAGTGGTTAAAACACGTCGGGCAAACCACCGCTGCTAGCGCTGTTTTATTATCGGTCCCCAGTTATGCACGCCCCGCCTCAGCACAAGTCGTCGTCGTAGGGGGTGGTTTTGGTGGAGCGACAGCCGCTCGTTATATTAAGCGCCGAGACCCATCTATCCATGTCCGTCTTATCGAGCCCGCCAAAACTTTTTATACCTGCCCATTTAGCAACCTATATTTAGGCGGATTACGACGTTTTGAGCAACAAGCTCACTCATATGATGACTTACGTGCCCAAGGCATTGAAATCATCCACGATATCGCCACAGCCGTGGACCCTGATAAAAAAACCGTGCAGCTTGCCCAAGGCGCCTCCTTAACTTATGACAAGCTCCTGTTATCTCCCGGCGTGGATATGCGTTGGCATGCGCTCGAAGGCTATGACGAGGCGGCAGCAGAGCTTGCCCCACATGCTTGGAAGGCCGGAGCGCAAACGCAGCTACTCAAAAAACAGCTTGATGCCATGCCCGATGGGGGGACTTTTATCTTAGTGGCTCCTGAAAACCCTTTTCGTTGCCCTCCTGGTCCCTACGAACGCGTGAGCATGGTTGCGCACTACTTCAGTCAGCATAAACCCAAATCCAAAATCCTTATTCTTGATGCCAAGGATGCGTTTTCTAAACAAGCTTTATTCCAAGATGCTTGGCAACACATTTATGGGGATATGATCGAATGGGTGCCCATGTCACAAGGGGGGCGGGTAATACGGGTGGATGCTAAACAAGGGCTTGTCGAAACCGAGTTTGGGGATCAACATCAAGCCGATGTTTTGAATGTGATTCCACCCCAGCAGGCAGCACAGATCGCTCACCAGTCTGGGGTGGCCGACCAAAGCCTGTGGGTGCCCATTGATCCGACCACTTTTGCCTCGCAACATGTACCTGATGTGTATGTTGTCGGTGATGCCACCATTGCGTCACCCATGCCCAAATCAGGTTTTGCGGCGAATACTCAAGCCAAGGTCGCGGCAGCAGCCATTGTGAATGCCCTTTCTGAGCAGGCCCCTGCAGAGCCATCCTTTACTAACACGTGCTACAGTCTTATCGCCCCAGATTACGGTATCTCTGTTGGTCACCTGTATGCAGTCAATAACAACCAACTGGTCGAGGCTTCTGGTGGCGTTAGCCCGCGTGATGCGGATGCGGATTTCCGTCGACGCGAAGCGCAATATGGGGCGGCTTGGTACGAAGCTATCTCATTGGATATTTGGGGTACAGAACCACACGCTTAACATCAGGAGCATCCATGCCAACCTCCACCGTCGTTTTGAGCAGTGGACTGCTCATTGGTGGCCTATTTGGTGCCACTAGCCAAATCTCAGGTTTCTGTTTGGTGCGTGGCTTACGCCAACGCTGGTCGCTTCAACCCAATGACCAGCTCGCGGCCTTTGCCATCGCGCTAGCTGTAGCTTTGCTGGGCACACATCTTGCCTACATAGGACAATGGGTGGATATTACCCAATCCGTCTACCTACAACCCACCATATCTTGGTTATTGTTGCCACTAGGCGGCTTTCTTTTTGGCTATGGCATGATGCTCGCCAATAGCTGCGGTGGCCGGGCCTTAGTCCTTTTTGGACAAGGCAATCTACGCTCATTATTCGTGCTTTTGGTGCTTGGTATCAGCGCTTATCTGACGTTAACCGGCGTCTTAGCCCCATTGCGCTTGACGCTCGCACAGGCTACCAGCCTCAACGTGCCGGCGTTACCTTGGCAACAAGGGCTAACGCGCCACTTAAGCGTCGCTGTACTTGTGCTAGGTCTTTTGTTATTTGCCATTAGAACCCCCGGCTCCGCTCATAAAACTAAAGCCTTAGCTGGTGGGATTATGATAGGCCTGCTCATGGTCGCGGCTTGGTTTGTCACCGGCTGGCTGGGTGCTGACCCGTTTGACCCGATCCCTGTGGTGTCACTGAGCTTTATTCTTCCTATTGGAGACACCATTCAATACAGCATGCTAGCTACGGGTATGGAGCTACGCTTTGGTATCACCGTGGTCTTAGGGGTGATTCTGGGTGCCTTAATCAGTGCCCTCGTACGCGGCCAATGGCAACTACAGGGTTTTAGCACTAGCACACAAATGGCTCGCTACGCGCTAGGTGCTGTGTTCATGGGCATAGGCGGGGTGCTGGCCTTGGGCTGCTCTATAGGACAAGGTCTTGGTGGCTTATCTACGCTATCGCTGAGTTCGCTTATCGCTTGTCTTGGTATTCTACTAGGGGCACGAATTGGGGCCAAATACCC